>NZ_CAXSKY010000008.1:0-96799 GCF_964238065.1 Clostridium sp. AUH-JLR23 | reverse complement strand
AATTTATCAATTTGCATAAAAAATAAAAAGAAGTGGTAGATTTAATAAAAAATTCTACCACTTTGTCAACAGCCTGAGGGATGCATGTGCATCCCTTTTTTAGAACCAAAATATTGGAATTGTATATTCACAGGTTTTTCATATCTTTTTTATATAATATATATAATAAAAGTCTATTATATTTTCAAAGATAAGTAAGGAGCTCATCAATATGAAAAAGAAAACAAAAGGCATTATATTCATGATAGTTGTTGTGATAGCACTCATTGTTATATTTTGTAATCAGCCAGTTGAAGTTAATAGAGAAATTCGTCATAATACAATCCATAAAAGAGAAGATATTCGATTGGTTATGGATAAGGCACTTGCCAATATGGATCAAGATGGTATAACAGTAACAGATGTCTATTATGATGGAATGGAAAGTCAGACATTTGAAAAGAATCTGATTCATGATGGGTATCAGGATGCTATAGTTGTTTATTTAGATTTTCATACAGGCTTTTTTCAGGCACCACCTGAATTTGGGAAAAATGCATCTGTGTCAGGATATCAATATGAATGTGTTCAAAACTCTCAAGGTGAATGGGTATTATTTGGAAACGGATATAGATAAATATTGTGATGGGTATAAAAAAATGTACGATGTGTGTGTCGTACATTTTTTTGTATATTTCAATTGTATTAGTCTCCTACACCAAAATCGGTAGGATCACATAAAAAGTCATAGCGTGGATCATCTTGTAAATAGGCATAGTTTTGCATAAACCATTGAATTAAAGATTCATCTCTTTTGATAGGTGTTGAATTATTACGATAAATACTGATTGTTCCATAATCGAAATGATGAGTTAAAATATCCATATCTTTTTGAATCATTTCTTTTGTTTGTCCTTGAATACCAACCATCAGGCAAGGTGAATCAAAATATTTTTTTAATTCCTCAATGCTTGAAAAAGTCGCATTCTTATTGAGAACACGATTTCTAAAATCATCATCAAAAGATTCAACACCAATTTTTACAATCATATCAATACCAAAGAAATCTCTGATTTCCTGAATACGTTGATGATAAATCCAGTGACTTTCTACAAAGAGTGTGTGAATATTTTTATCATGAATAATTTGTTTAATCAGTGATAGTGTTGCTTGAGGTAATTCAAAAATACTGGCAGAGTCAATGATTTCTAAAACACCATATTCACCAGTGACATGACTTAAAACGTCCTGATTGATTTTGATCATTTCTTCTGTACATGTAGAATTATCTTCAATATAATCACAAAATGTGCATTTTGACCAGGCACATGGTCTGGCTTTTAAAAGAACGATTTCTCTTTTGTGCTTGTTTTCAATGCGGCTGTATCTTTCCATGCTATCCCCCATTTCTCATAAAGATGTCCTCTTTCAATAATCGCCTTTGTTAGACATACAGCAAAGAATTTATCCAAGTAATCAGTAAAAACTTGAACAAGCAAGATACTGAATACTAATGGTAATCCTAAGTGATGAAAGACAACAACAAAAGTGCTGCTGGCACCAGAAGTGATTCCGTTAAATAAACCAGCTGTAATGCAGGCACTCAATAATGATGTTGGAATACCAACTAATAATGAACCAATAGGTGTACGCCATCCTTTGAGCCATTTGCCATGATAGAGTAATCCAGCAAAGAAGCCTGTGAACAGTTGCACAGGAGCATAATAGAAGGAATACATATCAAAAGTGATTCCACTCGTTATACTTCCTAATACACCCGTTAACATGGCATATTTAGGGCCTAAAAGTCCGGCCACCAATATGGTTCCAATAGAATCCATATAAAATGGAATAGAGAGTGTCATAGCAATGAATGCTCCCATAACATTGAAAACAATCCCCATGACAATAACCATTTGCATTTTTGTTTTCTTTTTCATATTTCATTTTCCTTTCTTCTAAAAAACAGTTAGAAGCCAGAAAAGAGATGGTGAGCCATCTCTTTTCCTTAGTTTTTTATACTGGGTTTGGCTCTCGAACCAGTGTATGAACGATATTTAGTATATAAAAGATAAATATAAGTGTCAATATCATAACTACCTCTTTTATTAATGACAAAATAAAAAAAGAGAGTTTTATCTTCAATATTGAAAATAAGACTCTCTTATTGATTCTTTATTCAACGACAGGAACAAGACCAACAGCACGTATGATTTTTTGTCCGTCTTCACTTTGAATGAATTGGAAAAGATGTTGAATATTTTCATTTTGCTGACTGATAGCTCCTCTAGTTGCCATCACAAATGGTCTTTGTAAAGAATATTGTCCATTTTGAATTGTTTCTTCACTGGCTTGAACACCATCAATAGATAGAGGTTTTACTGTTTCATCAATAACATCTAATGATACATAACCAATAGCCCCAGGAATAGATTGGACTTTTGCAATGATTGGACCAGTTTCATTGACTTCATTGGCATATTGACATTGTTCTTCAATATTCAATATTTCTTCAAAAGCGCTACGTGTCCCAGAACCAGACTCACGACCAATCACAACAATAGGAAGATTTTCTCCTCCAACTTCTTTCCAATTGCGAATTTTTCCTTTATAAATATCTATTAACTGTTGAGTTGTTAAGTTATCGACTTTATTTTGTGTATCTGTCACAATCACAATCGCATCAATGGCTACAATATTTTCTGTTAAACCTTTTTCTTTTTCAGCATCTTTGAGATAACGAGAAGAATTACCAATATCAGCAGTTCCATTGAGAACAGCTTCAATCCCAGCACTTGAACCAGTGAACTGTGGTTCAAGTGATAATTCTGGATAATTTTCTTCAATGCCTTCTTTAATAGCATTGATCATTTTCTCCATAGATGTTGAACCATTTAAACTGATTTTTTGTGTTTCTATATCAGCATTGGCTGAAAATCCAAGAAATGCTAAACAAACCATAAAGACTATAACTAATATTCCAAACTTTTTCATTATTGATTCCATCCTTTATTTTTAATCACTCATACTTTAACAAATTTCTTGTAAACTATCGTTAATATTACATATATATTATGTTAAGTTTATGTAAAGTTTTAACACAAACTTAAAAAAACATTTACATTGAAGTCAAAGAAAGAACTTTTTAGAAAAACATGGAAAAAGTTTTGCCTTTTTTTGTCGTATCCTATATAATGTTTTTGGTTTAAAGGAGAGGGACTATGATTGGTGATATTGAAACACTTTGTAAATTAGCAAATATTAAAATCAATTTAATGAAAACAGATCCAAAACGTTTCTTTGTAAGAGCATTTATGGCAGGGGCATATTTGGGATTGGCTGCTATTTTATCTTATACATTAGGAGCTATGTTAAGTGACCATAGTGTTGTTGGAAAGATTGCAGTGGCTGCATCTTTTGGAATTGGTTTAGTAGCTATTGTTTATCTGGGGGCTGAATTATTTACTGGAAATTGTTTTGTAACAATCATGCCTGTATTAAGAGGAGACATGAAATTAAGAGAGATTATGCCAATGTGGGTTGTCTGTTATATAGGAAATATGATTGGTATATCTTTGATTTGTTTCTTATTTATTAAAAGTGGTGCTCAAGAAGCGATTATGCAACCTTATTTAAAGGGAATTATGGAATCTAAGTTAAATTTTGATGTCATTGATTTATTAATCAAAGGAATTTTGTGTAACTTCATTGTTTGTGTTGCAGCATATTCAGGAGTTAAGATTAAAGATGAAACAGCGAGATTAATTGTGATTATGATTTTGGTTATGACATTTGTTTTACCAGGATTTGAACACTGTATTGCAAATGGTGGTATTTTTACAATGGGAATCACACAGCTAGGTTCAACAATTGACTGGTCAATGCTGCCACTACATATGCTCATATCAACACTTGGAAATATTATAGGTGGTAGTGTTTTATTGGCTGTACCTATTTATATTATGTTTAGAACACCTCAAACAAAATAAACACAATAAAAACTGTAACAGGACTTTGAGACATGTTACAGTTTTTTTATGATTAAAAGTGAATTGAAATGTTGTTTAATTTCTATTGCAAATGTTTATGAAGGGATGGAAGTATCTATCAGAATTTTTTGATTGATAGAATTCAAAAATCATATTTATCTATTGAATGAGTAACAAAGCAAGTAAACGTTCATCATATCAAAGATGCTATGGCTATTGTTGTTTTTGAATATTAGACACAATGTATCAAAAGAGATACCCGTGAGCTTTATGGAATACAAGGCCTAGAAACACAGGTGATTGTGAAAGAAAATTAACAATGGAATCGACAACATGTTCATTATTCTAAGGCTTAATGAAAATATCATATATGATAGGAAAGTTAAAAAATGTTGATGAAATGAGTAAAAAATATACTTGAACAACTTTTTTATCATAATAAGAAAAATTGATAAGATATAACTGTTTTTTATTCTTTTTTACAAAGTACTGTTTTGCTTGAAATGTTAAAAAAATAGGAGTAAACTATGTGAGAATAAATGATTAAAGTGAGGAGGGATTATTTTGGACAAAATTATTGATGATATTGTTTCAGTAGATTTAGAGTGTTCAAAAAGGGTTGAAGAAGCTAAGAAGAAAAAACAAGATGTTCAAGCCAATATGAATGCTAAGAAAAAAGAAATCTATGATTCTTTTGTCAAAGAATATCAAGTGAAAATTGATGCTCATAAAAAAGAATTAGAAGCAAAGATTCAAGAAACAAGAGTCAAAAATGAACAAGAGTACAAAGAATCACTAAATCAGCTCTCTAGTCTTTACGAAAAGAATAAAGATGAGTGGGTTTCTACCATTGTTAATCGTTGTAAAGAAATATAGAGAAGAGGTGAGCGTATGAGTTCTTTTTCATCAAATGCTATTCTTGCCAAAGCTCGTTCTATGTATTCACATAGATTAACTGAACAAAATTATGAAGAGCTTTTAAAAAGAAGAAGCATTAATGATTTAGTTGCTTATTTAAAAAGTGAAACAGCTTATAGTGGTATATTAGCTGATTTAAAAGAAGTGAATATTCATCGTGGTCAGTTAGAAGCTTTATTAAATAAAGAAATCTTTTTAAGACTTGATCGTTTGATGAGATTTGCTTCAAAAAAGGAATTAGAATTTTATCGCTTAGGTGTTATGGAATTAGAGATTCAATTGATTTTAACAAAAGCAAGATTGATTGTATCTGATTATTACACAGGTTATGAAATTGAAATTCCAGAATATTTGAATAAATATGCAAGCTTTGATCTATATGGTTTATTGGCTATTAATGATTATGATAGTTTGTTATTTCTATTAAAAGGAACAAAGTATTATGATGCATTACTCAAATATAAGCCTAAAGATGATGAAAGATTTGATTCTAATATGTTAGAGTTAGAATTAAAGCATATTTATTATGCGCAGTATGTTGATGTCGTTAATAAGCTGTATAAAGGAAAAAAACGTAAAGATTTATTAACAATGATCAATACATCTATAGAATTACAGAATATTACAAAGATATATCGTCTAAAGAAATATTTCAATGCATCGCCAGATCAAATTAGAGAAACATTATTTATGGAATATAGCCGTATTCCAAAAAGTGTTATGTATGAACTGATTGAAACAAAGGATGCCAGTGAGTTTTTAAGAAAACTAGCTGAGTCACCATATAAATTATATGTAGATGATCATGAATTTGTATATATTGAATATTATACAGAAAAGATCAGATATAATTTAGCCAGACGTTTCATGAGATTTTCAACAGACAGTGCATTGGTTTATATGACATATAAAATTGTATATCAAGTAGAAATTGATAATCTTAAACATATTATTGAAGGTTTAAGATATGGAGAGGCACCGAGTCAGATTGAAGCGATGCTCATCTATTAGGGGGACAAGATATGGCTATAGAAGAAATGATATTGTTAAATATGACTTTTGATCGTCATGATTTGGATCAGGTCTTATTTACACTCAAAGATTCCAAGTACTTTTATCCTCAACCTGCTTCAAAGATTGTCAATAATGTTAAAGGGGTACATGCATTACAGGAAGATAATGCCTATACAAAATTATTGGATCGTTTGATTCAGGTTGCATCTGATATGAAGTTGGATTTGAATAAAGATTTGGCTCCTGATAAAACATTAAATCTTGATCAGACAGATCAATATTTAAGTGATTTAGAAGCTCAAATCAAAAATATCAAAGATGTTCAAGATCAATTGATTACTGAAAAAGATGAAAATGAAAAAACATTAGAAATCTTAACAAGATTAACATTGAGTGATGTAGATCTTGATCATTTATTGAATTGTCAATATGTAAAAGCCAGATTTGGACGTTTTCATAGACAAAATCTTGATAAAATTAAATATTATGAAGGTCGACCATTTATATTTAATAAATTAGGTGAAGATCGTCAGTATGTATATTGTTGTTATATTGTTACAAATAGCTTATTGCTGGAAGTAGACAATATATTTAAAGCGTTAGGATTTGAAGAAATAGTGATTCCTTCATTTGTACATGGGAAAGTCAATGATGCAAAAAAGGAATTAGAAGAAGAAGTTCATGCGATGACGGAATATATCTTACGCATGGATCAAAAGATGACAATTTTAAGAGAAACACACAAAGTTGATTTGTTGAAACTTTATTCAACAGGATTATTCTTACAAAGAATAGAATCATTTAAAATCTTTGTTGTGGATTTCCAAAGTAAGTGTGCAATTTATGGATTTATTCCAAAACGTATGATTGAGGAATTCAAAGATATGTTAAAACATATCAACGGTATGGAGTATCAGGAACTACCAGCTGATATTTTAGATCATCAGCAAGTTATGGCTCCAACAGTTGTACACAATGCGAAAATTGTCAGACCATTTGAAATGCTAAGTAAAGTGAAGCAATCAGATAAGATTGATACAACAATCGCTATTGCAGTACTTTATTATGCAGTCTTTATTATCTTTTTGGGGGACTTAGGAGTTGGAGCTATACTTGCGTTGCTTGGACTTCTTATGAGAAAGAAAAAAATGGGAAATTTATTTCTTTCACTTGGTGTAGCAGCATTGCTTGGAGGACTTATTTATGGAGATGTTTTCTATACAATCAGTCTTTATCCAGCCATAGCATTACCATTGTCAACAGTTTATAAACTTGTTGATGGAATTATTCTTTTGATTGTTGGAACTTTTACAATTGGTGCATTTAAGAAAATGTATCTACAAGATTCAACAATGGAGAAAGTCCTTTCCATGAAGGGAATTTGTGGTTTGATTATTGTTTATGCACTTCTTGTGTATTTTGGTTGTGTGTATGAAGCACATATTAATTTACCAATCATGCCATTTGCTATTGTGATTGTTGCTTGCCTTGTGTTTGTTTTGGCAAAGTCAATTTTAAAGAAAAAAGCAGAATAAGGAAGGGAGAAATATATGGCAATAGCAAAATTAAAGCTTTTGGAAATTGAATTTCCAGCACAGCAGTATGATGCCGTGTTATTAAAGCTCATTAATCTTGATAATTTTCATCCCGAGCCAGCTTCAAAATTTGCTGATTCAGTACAAGGGTTATCGGTTTTAAATCGTGAAAATCCATATGCTGATTTAATCGCAAGAATGGAAGAAGCAAGGGATAAATATCATCTTCAATTAAAATGTGCTGATGTTGATAATGTTCGTATGAATATTATTCAAGCTGATACATTTTTCTGTAATGTATTAGAAAAAGCTGCACAGATTGAAAAAGTCAAAGAAGATTTACTCGCAATGATTCAAGAGAATGAAGCAACAATCTCTCAATTAGAGCATATGATTGATGCAAATATTGATTTTGATAGATTATTCTCTTGTAAATATTTACAAATTCGTTTTGGTCGTTTACCAACAATGAATTTAGATAAATTAAAATACTATGGAGAACAGAAATTCTTATTTAAAGTTCTTCATAAAGGAACAAAAGAAACTTATTGTAGTTATATTTCAACAGCTGATAATGCTCCTGAAATTGATAACATTTTCTCTTCATTGTATTTTGAACGTATTCATATTCCTGAATTCGTACATGGTAAACCTAGCGAAGCATTAGAAGTTTTAAAAGAAGAAGACGACACAGCTAAACAATATATTCAAGTGCTTGATCAAAGAATTGAAAAACTGTTTAGTGAAAATATGGAAGAAATGAATCATATTTATTCTATTTCTAAGAAATTAAATGAAACATATGATGCTCAAAAATATGTCGTTGTCTTTGGTAAAAATGCTGCCGTTTATGGTTTTGCTGAAGAAAAAGATGCAAAGAATATCAAAGAAGAATTTGAAAAGTTAGATGATGTCAAAGTAGAAATCAGTTCACCAATGAGTGATTCACGTTTGACACCACCAACAAAACTTAAAAATAACTGGTTTTCAAGACCATTTAGAATGTTTGTTGAAATGTATGGTGTTCCATCATATACCGACTTTGATCCAACCAATTTAGTTGCGATTACATATACTTTCTTATTTGGTATGATGTTCGGTGATGTTGGACAAGGGATTGTTTTATCGCTGGTTGGATACTTCTTCTATAAATGGAAAGGTATGCAGCTAGGAGCTGTAGGAGTGCGTTTAGGTATTTCAAGTACAATCTTTGGATTTGTCTTTGGTTCTGTTTTTGGTAGTGAAGAATTATTTGAACATTTTATGGAACCAATGTTCTTGCCAATGGAGTCAGAAAATACAATGCCACTTTTAATGGCAGCCATTGCGACAGGGGTTATTTTGATTATTATTTCTATCGCATTTAATATCTTCTTAAATCTTAAGAAGAAAAACTGGGGAGAAATGTTATTCTCTCAAAATGGTGTAGCTGGACTAGTGTTTTATGTTTCAGTCTTATTATTAGTTGCCAATATGCTTGTAGGAATGAATTTACCACTCGGTGGACCAGTCTATATTGCATTATTAATCGCAATGCCAGTGGTGATGATTTTCCTAAAAGAACCATTATGTCATAAACTTGAAGGGGAAAAGATGTTCCCACATGGTTTTGGAGCATTCTTTACAGAAGCCTTCTTTGAATTATTTGAAGTTATGCTGACATTCATTGCCAATACAATGTCATTCTTACGTGTTGGAGGATTCGTTTTATCACATGCTGGAATGATGATGGTTGTTTACACATTAGCTAAAATGGTTGCTGGGGGACCAGGTATCATTAACTTTGGATATATCTTAGTCGCCATCATTGGAAATATTTTCGTTATGTGTTTGGAAGGTATGATTGTTGGTATTCAGGTTTTACGTTTAGAGTTCTATGAAATGTTCTCTCGTTACTATGAAGGAAAGGGAAAACCTTTTCAATCAATTAAAGAAAAATAAAAAAGAAATATTTGGAGGAAAAAAATTATGAATTTAGTTATGTTTATTTTACCTGCTATTGCTGTTGTTTTATTATCTTTACCATTAGTGAGAATGTTTACTTCTAAAGTAAGCAAAGAAAGTGCAAAATGGCGTTTAATGACTCATATTGGAGGATTCTTTGGAGCTGTTGCTTTAACTTTATGTTTATCAATGGGTTCAGCATTTGCCGCTGAAGGTGCTTCTATTGTTGGTACAGTTGCTCAAGGTATGGGATTTCTAGCTGCTGCATTAGCAACTGGATGTTCTGCATTAGGTGCAGGTATTGCCGTTGCTGCTGCTGCTCCTGCTGCAATCGGAGCTTTCTCTGAAAATGACAATAACTTCGGTAAAGCATTGATTTTCGTTGCTTTAGGTGAAGGGGTTGCCATCTACGGGTTATTAATTTCAATCTTAATCATCAATAACTTAGCTTAATATTTGTAAGAAAGGTCTGATTATATGAAATTTTTCTTAATCAGCGATAATATTGATACATTAATGGGACTAAGACTTGTAGGTATTGAAGGTGTGGTTGTGCATACAAGAAAAGATTTTCTTGAAGTTTTACAGTCAAAGATGAGAGATTCATCCATTGCCATTATCTTAGTGACTACAAAATTAGTTGATATGTGTCCAGATATTATATCAGAGATTAAATTAAAACAACAAAAACCACTCATTACAGAAATACCTGACCGTCATGGAAATTCTAAGATTGGTGAAACAATCGACGGTTATGTATCTGAAGCTATTGGAGTGAAATTATAGGAGAGATAGATTATGCAAAATATTGATCAAGTATTTCTCTATATGAAAGATGAAATTGAAAGACAGGCAAAAAGCGAAGAACAGGCAATTTTAAATGAAGTGAAAGCTCTTGAAGATGAAGCTTATGAATCTATGAAAGCAGAAGCCAAAAGAGATGCTGATTTAAAATTGAAACAGGAAGAAGAAGAAATGAGTTCTAACGCTTCTGCAGAAATTTCTGAAAGTCATATTGAAAGAACAAAGAAATTAATTGAAAAAAGAGATGAATATGTGAAAAACATCTTTGATCAGGCACGTGATGAATTAAAAGCTTTTGTTAAAAGTGATGAATATTTACCTTTTGTAGAAGCAAAAATTCAACGTGTTGCTGAAAATTTTAAAGATTCTAAGTCTATCATGTATGTATCTCATGATGATTTCAAAAACAAAGATGCGTTTGTGAAAGCTTTTGGAACTGATATTGAAGTTCAAGCAAGTGATGATATTCAAATTGGTGGATTTATTCTTGAAAATAAAGCATCTTCTTTAGTTGTTGATGAAACTTTAGATTTTGCTTTAAATAATCAAAAAGATTGGTTTAATAAAAATTCTGGATTAATTATTAGATAGAAACGGGAGGTATGAGTGTGAATGAAAATGTAATTTATTCAATCAATGGTCCCGTTGTTACAGTCAAAGATACAAATGCCTTTTCTATGTTAGAAATGGTTTATGTTGGTAATGCGAGATTGATTGGAGAAGTTATCTCTATCAAAAAAGAATTAACAACAATTCAGGTTTATGAAACAACAACAGGATTAAAACCAGGAGAACCTGTGTATGGAACTGGACAACCTATTTCTGTTACTTTAGGTCCTGGTATCTTAAGAAATATTTTTGATGGTATTGAAAGACCACTAGAAGAAATTGCAAAAGAATCTGGTGCTTTCATTCCAACTGGTAGCCATGTTGACCCATTGGATAAAAATAAATTATGGGATGTCACAATGGTTGCAAAAGTCGGTGATGAAGTCAAAGGTGGAGATATTTATGCTACAATTCCTGAAACTGACTTAATCACTCATAAATGTATGGTATCACCATATACAAAAGGAAAAGTTATTGAAGTGGCTCCATCTGGACAATACAAAATTGATGATGTTGTCATGAAGATTGAAACGGCAGATGGTGAAATTGTGGAATGTACATTAACACAAAAATGGCCAATCAAACAGGCAAGACCGGTTACAAAACGTTTACCAATTTCAATGCCATTAGTGACAGGACAACGTGTTATTGATACATTGTTCCCAATTGCTAAAGGTGGAACAGCTGCTATTCCAGGAGGATTCGGTACTGGAAAAACAATGACTCAGCACCAATTAGCCAAATGGTGTGATGCCGATATTATCGTTTATGTAGGTTGTGGAGAACGTGGTAACGAAATGACTCAGGTTCTTGAAGAATTTAGAGAATTAATTGACCCTAAATCTAACAAACCTTTAACAGACAGAACAGTATTGATTGCTAATACTTCTAACATGCCAGTTGCGGCTCGTGAAGCTTCTATTTATACAGGGGTCACACTTGCTGAATATTATCGTGATATGGGATATCATGTTGCCATCATGGCAGATTCAACTTCTCGTTGGGCAGAAGCGTTACGTGAAATTTCTGGACGTTTGGAAGAAATGCCTGCTGAAGAAGGATTCCCAGCATACTTGCCATCACGTTTATCACAATTCTATGAACGTGCTGGATATATGAATAACTTAAATGGAACAAAAGGTTCAGTCACAATCATTGGTGCCGTATCACCACAAGGTTCTGACTTCTCTGAACCAGTCACTCAAAATACAAAACGTTTCGTACGTACTTTCTGGGCATTGGATAAAGCTTTAGCTTATGCACGTCACTATTTTGCGATTAACTGGAATCAAAGTTATAGTGAATATATTCCTGATCTTGAAAGATGGTTCAATAAAAATGTTGATCCAAAATTCTTAAGAGATCGTCAGGAATTATCAAGTATTTTAGCTGAAGAAACAAAATTAATGGAAATTGTCAAATTAATGGGTTCTGATGTTTTACCAGATGATCAGAAATTAGTGATTGAAGTTGCTAAATTAGTACGTGTTGGTTACTTACAACAAAATGCATTCCATCCAGATGATACTTATGTACCATTAGAAAAACAATTAAAGATGATGGAAGTCATCTTATACTTATATAAACGTGGTAAAGAAGTTGTTAGTGCTGGAAAACCAATTCGTTTGATTTTGGAAACAGGTATTTTTGATAGAGTTGTCAAAATGAAATATGATGTTCCTAACAATAATTTAGCTTTATTTGATGATTATTATAAAGAAATTGATGAAGCAGTTGCATCTATTGACTAAAGGAGGAAAATGTGATGAGTCTACAATATGTAGGGTTGAACGAAATTAATGGTTCATTAGTCGTATTAGATCATGTTAAAGATGCTTCATATGACGAAATGGTCGAATTACAATTAAAAGATGGTTCAACTCGTTTAGGACGTATCGTTCAAATTGAAGGAGAAAGAGTTGTTGTACAGGTTTTTGAAGGGACAAACTCTTTATCTCTTGCCAATACAAAAACAAGATTATTAGGTCATCCAATGGAACTTCCTGTATCTAAGGAAATCTTAGGACGTGTGTTCTCTGGAGCAGGAAAACCAATTGATGGTCTTGGAGAAATCTATGCTGAAAAATCTATGGATATTAACGGTCAACCATTAAATCCCGTTGCTCGTGTTTATCCAAGAAACTATATTAACACTGGTATTTCATCTATTGACTGTTTAACAACTTTGATTCGTGGACAGAAATTACCAATCTTCTCAGGTTCAGGTTTACCACACAATCAATTAGCTGTACAAATCGTTAAACAGGCCAAAGTTAAAGATGATGATGGTAGTGGATTTGCAGTTGTCTTTGCGGCAATGGGTGTTACAAATGACGTTGCTGAATACTTCAGACGTTCTTTTGAAGAAGCTGGGGTTATGCAAAGAGTTGTTATGTTCTTGAACTTGTCTAATGACCCAATCATTGAACGTACATTAACACCACGTTGTGCTTTAACAGCAGCTGAATATTTAGCTTATGAACATGATATGCATGTTTTGGTTATTTATACTGATGTCACTTCTTATTGTGAAGCTTTACGTGAATTCTCTTCAAGTAAGGGAGAAATTCCTGGACGTAAAGGATATCCAGGATACTTATATTCTGACTTAGCTTCATTATATGAAAGAGCTGGTATTTCTAAATCAGCAAAAGGATCAGTGACACAAATTCCAATTTTAACAATGCCTAACAATGACATTACTCACCCAGTACCTGACTTAACTGGATATATCACTGAAGGTCAGATTACACTTGATTCTGAATTGAATTCAATGGGTATTTATCCACCTGTCAGTGTGCTTCCATCACTTTCACGTTTGATGAAAGATGGTATCGGTGAAGGATATACAAGAGCTGATCATTCAGATGTATCTAACCAGTTATTTGCAGCTTATGCACATGTTCAGGATGTTAAATCATTAACATCAGTTATTGGTGAAGATGAATTAACACCTGTTGATAGAAAATATATGGAATTTGGACGTTTATTTGAACAGCATTTCCTTAACCAAGGTTTCAATACAAACAGATCTATTGAAGAAACATTAGATTTAGGATGGACTTTACTATCTGTTCTTCCTAAGAATGAATTAGATCGTATTGATAATGCGGTGTTAGAACAATTCTATGATCATGAAAAGGCAGTAGCTCAATTTGATCTGCAAGAAGATACAATGATTAAAGAGTTACAGCAGGCAGTAGATAATGGCTAATCAGGTCTTTCCAACAAAAGGGAATTTGATTGCTACCAAAAAGTCATTAGAACTCGCATATTTGGGTTATGACTTGATGGATAAAAAAAGAAATGTTCTCATCAAGGAAATGATGAATTTATTAGATGATGTCAAATTGATCAGAGATGATATTACAGATTCTTATCAAAAAGCTTATTATGCTCTTCAGGAAGCGAACATGTCACTTGGTATTATCAGTGATATTGTAGAAGCTGTTCCTATTGATGAAGGATTGAGTGTGACTTATCGAAGCGTTATGGGAGTCGAAATTCCAAAAGTGAGTTATGAAAAAACACCTCTTCGTCTAGGATATGGTTTTGAAAGAGCAAACTCTAAAGTGGATTATGCATATAGATGTTTCTATCATGTTAAAGAATTAACTGTGAAATTAGCAGAAATAGAAAATGCTGTTTATCGTTTAGCCAATGCTATTCGTAAAACACAAAAACGTGCTAATGCCTTGCAAAACATTTCTATTCCTGAATTTGAAAGAACAGTGAAATTCATTAGTGAATCTTTAGATGAAAAAGATAGAGAAGAATTCTCTCGTCAAAAAGTCATCAAAACACAAAAAAATAAACAAGAAAGATTAAAGAAAGAACAAGGTCTTGAATGATCTTGTTTTTTTATCTATATAATAAAACTTATTAATTATTTGTGGATTAAAAAAGGGTTAGTGTAGTCATAATGTTAAAAAATTTTTGTATATGAGTATTGTTTGAAACTAAAAAAATAAGAAGAAATGTTTGAGATTAAATGAAAAAATAATAATACCTTAAGATTATCTTTACATGATATGAAGTAATCTCAATTTTTAACTTTATTAAAGAAAAATCAATGAATACATATATAATCTATGATATAATTTTTTTATTGAATGAAATAATATTTGTATAGATAAAATTAATAATGAATAATGTTTATTCAAGGAGTAAAATAATGATTTATTAAAGAAGAAAGGATTATTGATATTGTACAATTATTTGATAATTTTGATTTATTTGACGATATGTTTTCAATAATTATAACGTATACTAATTAAGAAAGTGAGTGATTAGATGGATGCACAACAAGAGTATTATATAAGTTTAGTTAAAAGGTTAAGAAACTTACCTAATGAAAGAGAATGGCTTGAGTTCAAAGTGGATAACAATGATCCCAAAATTATAGGTGAATATATTTCAGCGTTAAGTAATTCTGCATCAATATGTGATAAGGATAAAGCGTATATCATTTGGGGGATTGAAGATAGAACACATGACATTGTTGGTACTCAATTTAAGCCTAAACAATTTAAGATTGGTAATGAGGAATTAGAAAATTGGTTATTGAGATTGTTAAAACCAAGAGTTGATTTCCATTTTGTTGAAGTTTCTATGAATGATAAAAACATTGTGATATTAGAAATTCCACATGCACATAGTCAACCTACGAGTTTTAAAGATGAAGAATATATTAGAGTGGGATCATATAAGAAGAAACTTAAAGATTTTCCAGAAAAAGAACGTAAATTATGGCTATCTTTTGAACAAAAACCTTTTGAACTTATGTTAGCTATAGAAAATATTTCTGCTTCTAAAGTTACTGAACTTTTAGATTGTGCTGCATATTACACTCTTATGGAATTACCTTTGCCAAGTCATCGAGATGGTATTATTCATAATATGATAGATGAACAATTTATTGTTGAAATGGATAATGGTCATTATGCTATCACAAACATGGGGGCACTATTATTTGCTAAAAACATTAATGATTTTTCTCGTTTAAAACGTAAAGCTATACGTGTCATTCAATATAAAGGAAGTAGTAGGACACAGGCTTTAAGAGAACAGGTATTTACTAAGGGATATGCTATACAGTTTGATGATGTTACTGATTATGTAATGACATTAATTCCTCAAGAAGAAATTATAGAGGGCGGTCGTAGAGAAGAAAAGATTATGTTTCCTAGAAAAGCAATTAGAGAAATGATCGGAAATATGATTATTCATCAAGATTTGGCTGTGCATGGTAGTGGTCCTATTTTAGAAGTTTTTGATACCAGAGTAGAAGCTTCGAATCCTGGAAATTTAATGGTAGATATTGATCGTATTATTGATACTGCTCCGCATTCTAGAAATGAAAATATGGCTTCTTTTCTTAGAATAGTAAGAATCTGTGAAGAACGAGGAAGTGGATTTGATCGTATGGAAGAAGGAATGAATGAGCTAAAGATACCTGCACCAAAGGTTGAAACATCTGAGGATTTTACTCGTATTAAGTTATTCTGGTTTAATAATATAAGTGATTGGAAAAAAGATGATAGAATCAGAACATGTTATTTGTATACTTGTTATTGTTATATTAATGAAATAGATGTTTCTAATGCTGTATTAAGAGAAAGATTTGGTGTGAGTTCCAACAAGAAAGCTATGATTTCCAAGATTATTAAGAGTACAATTGATGCTGGTTACATTAAAATATATGATGAAACAGCTTCGATGAAAATGAGACGTTATAAACCTTATTGGGCATAAATTTTTAGTTTCTGTAAGTTTCCAGTTTTACTTTAAAAACATTAATATATATTGGAAAACCTTGAATTTATATCATAATTTTTTGTTGAAATAACTCATTTTAGTTTCCATAAGTTTCCGATTTAACTTGATAAGTGATAATACATATTAGAAATCCTTGATTTTACAACAAAATTTCATATTAAAGTGAATTGCTTTAGTTTCCATAAGTTTCCAACCATAACTAATGATTAAAAAATATTTGGTTTCTAGGAGAACGTATTTTCCATGAGCTGACGAGATAATACATTGGTACAGTTGTGGAGTTAGTTCGATTCCAATAATTATCTTCTCAATGAAAAATGGGTATTTGTTTAAGGTGAAAGTCTTTTGAGAAGAGAGATAAAAAAATTAAATGAACAGCTTTGAAGGAAAGTTTTTTGTAAAGATTTAACAAAGAAAATAAAAGAAAGAACAAGGTCTTGAATGATCTTGTTTTTTTATTTTTAAGAAATATTAAGAATTTTTTAAGAAAATTTTAGAAGTGAAACATTATACTGATAATGGGTGGTTAATATGAAAAGAAAATTATTAATGACAGTGATCTTTATCATAAGTTTATCAACAATGCTGATGGATTGGTTTGGTGGACAGCGAGGTGTTCAGGATATTTCTGGACTCATTTTATTAAATAATCCTATTGCAGTGGCATGTATGATTTTAACATTGATTGGTATATGGACTCATTATGGTGAAATGAGTTATATGCTGATCTATGTTGGTTTAACAGGTATTATGATGATGGAGATTTATGAGTTTTTAACATGGCATATCCTCACCATTTCTGGTTCTTTTAATTTAGCATTAAGCTTTGACTGGTGTAATCCAGAATTTTATATTGCTGTGATGAGTATGATAGCAACCCTTTTGATTTATAGATATTATTTTCAAAAAATGGATTTGACAAAGTCACAAGATTATGTATGATAAAGAAAAAGAGAGGGGGAGTTATGGTGCTTAAAGATAAAAAATATGATGCTTTAATAAAAAATGTTTTACAGTTTTCAATCATCTATAAACTCATGATTCTCTTTTTCTTTAGTCCTTTATTAAGATTTATTTTAAAAGAATATTTGAGTCAAGTTTCAGTCAGTATTGCTTTTAATCAAAATATGATTGATGTTTTTTTATCTATTCCTGGAATCATCATTTTACTGGTACTATTATTAGCAATAATGCTTCTTGTTTATTATAATCTTTATGTTGTGATACAAATTGTTATATTAGAATATCGAAAGCAATCTTATCATTTAAAAGATATTGTTTTAAAAAGCTTTCAAGATTTAAAAAATATACATAAACCAACGTTTATACTGAGTGGTTTATACCTTATTTTATTATTACCATTAGTTCATGTTGGGTATTTGAATAACTATATTCCTAGATGGAATATACCTCCTTTTATCTTTAAAGAATTACAGTTAACAGGGCTAGGACAAATACTGATCTTTTTTATATATATGCTTTATTATGGACTGTTCATAGTTATGATTTTTGTACCATTTTATTTGGTTATTGAACATGATTCATTAATTACAGCGGTTAAGAAAAGCTATCAGATGATTAAACAAATAACTTTTCATCAAAAAATACAGATTTTATTATGGATTGTTGTATGGGTAGTCATAGAAAATATAATGATGAGTCTTTTGCCTTATCCATTGTTACATAATCGGGATTTTAATATTTATTTTATTAAATATTTTGTTCATTTTGCTTCATTTCGTTATAGTGTGATTCAATATATAATTGTCTTTTTATTATCCGTGATTGCAATGATATTCTTTTTAAGATTTCTGGCATCTCTATTTTGTCAATATGAAACGCATTTTATGACAATTCAGGATGTTCATATGGATACAACCCGTTTACAACAGACATTAGCTAATATTCAAAATCATTTCACATCATTGATTGAAAAAATAAAACAGCGTGTTTTTCAAATTCAATGGATTCAGACTTATAAAAAAACGATTCGTTTGATTTGTATTGTCTGTGTGATTGTTGGAAGCTTCGTTTATTTGCATCAAGATTCAAGATTACATAAGCCTTATGTGATTGGGCATAGAGGTTCAGGATATGTCATAGAAAATACTTTTGAAGCTGTTGAAAATGCCAATCAGTGTGGCAGTGATTTTGCGGAAATTGATATTCAGCTTTCACAAGATCAAATTCCTGTTGTTTATCATGATACAACGATGTCTCGATTATCTGACTCCTCTTCACCCGTTTCAAAATTATCGGCTCAGGAATTTGAAAATCTATCTTTACATGACCAGGGATTAACGGCTAGTCCTATCACTTTAGAACATCTGATTCAAAAAATGCAGGAACAACAATTAGATGTCAAATTACTGATTGAATTCAAGCCAACCAATGACAACTATCGAAAAATGGTAGATGAAGTTGTCAAGATTATACAAAAATATCATTTTGAATCACAAGCTATCTTTATGTCACTGCATTATCAAAGTGTTGCTTATTTACAGCATTTGTATCCAAAGTGGTGGGTTGGTTATTGTATTTATGGAAGTATTGGTGATATAGATAATAGTATTTGGGATATGGATATAGATTTTTTAGCGATTGAAGAGAATCGTGCGAGTACGTCTCTAATCCAAAAGGCAACATCTCAAATGATTCCTATTTATATATGGACGGTAGATAATGGTAAGAAAATGAAACAGTATTTAGATATGGGAGTAAGTGGACTGATTACCAATTATCCTGATAAAGGTCGAAAAGCAATTGATGAATATCTCAAAGAACATCCATATTCTTATTATTATGAAGATATTGAAAAAGCAGGATTCCCTGCTTAAAATTCAAGTTGAATATGATAAATTTTTCCCCATAAATAAATTTGATAGAAATAAGCCATAAGTTGTGGACCCATCATGAGTTGACCAAACCATGGTGCAGTGAAGCTTTGGCCATGTGATTGAATGAAGTTTTCCAGTTTTGGAATATCAAAGAATTGAAATAAGAGATTAGAAGGATCCTTAAGGGATTCTTTTAATTTGTCTTCAATTAGTTTTTCATATAGTGGAGAATAAGTTTTAGGATATGGGTTTTTCTTTCGATGCACAATATCATCTGGTAAAAAATCAGCAAATGCCTGACGAAGAATACCTTTTTCTTCACCTTGATCAAACATATAGGCTTCAGGCATATTATAGAGATACTGTAAAATTTGAGTTGAAGCAAATGGAACACGGACTTCTAATGAAGCACGCATGGTTTGACTGTCAGCACGTGTTAAAAGTGTTTGCATAAACCATTGTGTATTGAGATAGATAAGCTGTTTTTTACGATTGTTAGTATGAATTTCCTGTAAAGATTCCTGATAACGTTGAATAATATAGTCTTTAAGATTTAATTTTTGAACCTTTTCATTAAACATACTTAATCTCTGATCTAAATCACGCATCCAAGGGAAATAAGGCTGGTTGTAGAGTTCTTCTTTATAAAACCATGGATATCCTCCAAAGATTTCATCAGCACATTCACCTGATAATGTGACTTTATGTTCTTTTGAAATAGCTTTAGAAAACAGTAAAAAGCTTGCGTCAATATCCGCCATACCTGGCATATCTCTGGCAATGAGTGCTTCCCTTAAAGCCTCTATTAAATCAGTTTGTTTTAAAACAATAGAATGATGATGTGTTGCATAACGTGATACCATCTGTTGAATATAACTATCATCCATTGTTGTCTGATAATCATAGGCATGGAAATATTTATCCTGGTCTTCATAAGTCACGCTGTAAGTCGAAAGTGGACGTACATATTGCGAAGTAATGGCTGTAATAATACTAGAATCCAGTCCACCAGATAACATGGTTGATAATGGAACATCACTTAATAATTGATGTTGGATGCTTTGAATGACAAGATGACGAACGTGTTGGATAGTTTCAGTTAAATTTTCATCATGTGATTCATCATGAAGCTTCCAATAACATTGAATATGCAGTGTTTTTTGGAAATATAAGTAGTAGCCAGGTCTTAAAGCGTATATATCTTTATAAAGTGTTAATCCTGGTGTTAAGCTTGGTCCCAATCCTAATAATTCTTTCACACCATTTTCATCCACAACTGCTTTTCCAATATAGCTTAAAAGACTTTTGATTTCACTGGCAATGACAAGTGTATCTTTTTGTAAGGTATAGTAAAGTGGTTTGACACCTAGTGGATCTCTGGCCGCAAAAAGCTTTTGTCCATCATCAATGACGAATGCAAAAATACCTTCAAATAAGTCCAGACAGTGTTCCTGATATTCAATATATGCAGCTAAAACAACTTCACTGTCACTCATTGTATGAAACGTATAACCTAATTCAATCAGATGATTCTTGATTTGAGTCATATTATAGATTTCACCATTATAAGTCATACGATATGTTTTTTCATGATGGGTATAGAGAATAGGCTGATTGCCATTCTTTAAATCAATGATTGCTAAACGTGTATGTCCCATTAAACAATGTGGTGTCATCATATAGCCGATATGATCAGGACCACGTTTTTGCAGTAACTTTGTCATTGTCATGATTTTCTCATCATAATCAAATAAATGTTTTGAATAATTACAGATTGTTATAATACCACACATAGATTTCACCCCATACAATGTATGAATGGATTTAAAAAATATGAAACAAATCAGAGAAAAAAAGAAGACAAACTTGAGATTTTTAATGATAGATCTATGCTATGATACAGGTGGGTGATGAAAAGTGGAATGTCCAAGATGCCATAATCAAAATGTCAAACGTTTATATAAGCTTCATGGTAAATATTATTGCCGACAATGTATAGCTTTTCATCGTGTTTGGGTAGATGAGCCATATACTCAAGATCATACACGTTTTCCTCCACAAAAAGTAAGATATTCTCTTGATTTTGAATTGTCAAAATCCCAACAGGATATATCTAGACAATTGGTTTACAATTATCAAAATCATTATCATTCCTTAGTCTTGGCAGTTTGTGGATCTGGCAAGACCGAAATTGTTTTTGAATTAATACAATATGCCTTACAAAGTGGTGATCGTGTATGTTTCTGTATTCCACGTAAAGAATTGGTTAAAGAGCTTTATCAAAGAATAAAAGAAGCTTTTCATCAAATAGATATTGGTCTGGTTTATGGTGGACATATTGAAAATATCAATGCACAATTGATAGTATGTACTATGCACCAGCTTTATCGTTTTGAAAAAAGTGGATTTCATTTGATGATAGCTGATGAAGTGGATGCCTTTCCATTTTATGGCAATCCTGTCTTACAACAAATTTTTATGCGTTGTTGTATAGGAAATTATGTTAAGTTAAGTGCTACATTTGTGAAAGAGGATATTGATGGTGAAGAATTACTAATTATGAATAGAAGATACCATGGCTATGATCTTCCAGTACCTCAACTGATCATTTGTCCTCATTGTTTACAAGTGTTATTGATTTCATTTTTGCTTAAGAAATGGAAAAAGAAAGTCATTGTTTTTGTGCCACTCGTTCAAGATGTGGATAAACTGGCAAGTCAATTACAGTCTTATACACATTTAAGAGTTCGTGGTGTATCATCTATACACAAACATAATCAAGATAATCTGATGGCTTTAAAAAATGGCGATATTGATGTGATTGTTTCTACAACATTATTAGAACGTGGAATCACAATAGAAGATGTACAGGTTATTGTTTATCATGGTGAACATGATTTATTTGATCGAAGAACACTGATTCAAATAGCAGGACGCGTGGGGCGTAAAATTTCTCATCCTCAAGGTCATGTTTACATATTATCAAATGAACATACCTCCTCTATTAGACAATGCATTCATACAATCAAAAATCTCAATCAGATGAGTGTCTGATTTGTCATGCGCCACTCCTGAAACAAATATCTTTAGCTCATCTTCTTTGCCCATTATCGCTTTGTCAAAACTGCTTATCACAATTTTATGTTCTTGATATCCAGACAACTTTTCATCACTATCCTTTAAGGATTCTTTATGAATACAATGAATTTTTTAGAACACTTCTCTATCAGTATAAAGGACTCTATGATTATGCCCTCAAAGATGCGTTTCTTTGTACGTATTTATCCAAGTTCAAAACACAATATGATGAATATTTGATAGCAGTAGCCCCGAGTTCATCAGTCGAAAATGAAAAACGTGGTTTTGCTCCAATGGAAACCATAGCCCATACATTTTCACAACATGTGTTTACAGGATTGTATAAAAAAGAAGCATATAAACAAAGTGGCTTATCATTTGAAGAGAGAAAAAATGTTGTTCATAAAATAGGTATTCATCATCCAGAAGAACTTCAAGGGAAAAAAGTTTTAATTTTTGATGATGTGGTCACATCATCATCAACATTAACAGCTTGTCTATCTCTCATTAAGACAGGCCATCCTCAATGCATCGAATTATTAGTCTTATCAACAAAAAGCTTTCAAACAATATAAATGTACATTTCTTATAAAGAAGTGTACATTTTCATCATTTTCTATATGAGGAAAAAGTATTATAATAGAGTCAGAATAGGAGATGAAAACAATGAAAGTTCTTTTAATTAATGGTAGTCCTCGTCCAAGAGGTTGTACTTATACGGCATTAAATGAAGTTGCAAAAACATTAGAACAGGAAGGTATTGAAACAGAAATTATTCAAGTTGGTCAAAAAGATATTCGTGGTTGTATTGGTTGTCGTCAATGCAAAACAAATGGACAATGTGTTTTTGATGATGAGGTTAACGTAGTTTCAAAGAAATTTGCTGAAAGTGATGGCATTGTCATTGGCAGTCCTGTGTATTATGCCAGTGCCAATGGAACTCTGATTTCTTTTCTAGATCGTTTATTCTATAGTACTTTGGCAGATAAAACAATGAAAGTTGGAGCGGCCGTTGTCAGTGCCAGACGTGCTGGAACAACAGCTACTTTTGATGAATTGAATAAATACTTTACAATTTCTCAAATGCCAATTGTTTCTAGTCAATATTGGAATATGGTGCACGGCAATACACCTGAAGAAATCCAACAGGATTTGGAAGGATTACAAACGATGCGTACTTTAGGTAAGAATATGGCTTTTCTTATCAAAAGCATTCAGTTAGGTAAAAAGCAGCTAGGATTGCCAGAAAAAGAAGAATCAGTTCATACAAACTTTATTCGCTAAAAAAATATAATTTCCAGGGAAATGACTATAAAAAAGATAAACTTTGATAGAAAGAAAAATAAAATTCATCGACAGGATTTGCGTTCTTTTTTAAAATCAATCATTTATAATAGACACAACCATGAAGTAAAGGAGTTGTGAATATGCAAGGTAAAGTAAAATGGTTTAACGCTGAAAAAGGATTTGGGTTCATTGATCGTGGTGAAGGAAAAGATGTTTTTGTTCATTATAGTCAAATTATACAAGATGGATATAAATCTTTAAATGAAGGTGAACTGGTAGAGTTTGAGCTTTATTCAACAGAACGTGGTTTGCAAGCCAGACATGTTGTGAAAATTTGATGAAATTGAGATATGTAGAAAGCATATCTCTTTTTGTTTTGTTCATGAATTTTACATGATATTTACTTTGTTTTCTTAAGATTATATGCTATAATGTGAAATGTTTCAGTATGCATGAAAGGAGATTTATTCATGGCAAGTAAAAAACAAGAAATTAGAAAGCAATTAAAAAAGAAAGAAGCCAAAGAATTAGAAGAACTTGGATTGAATCCTAATGCCGAAATCGTGGATTTAAACGATGATTTAGGTGAAGATGTTATTGTAGAAACATTTGATGATGTGGTGAAAAAACCATCACAACCGATTGAATTTAATACAACACCACAAAAGGAAAAGAAAGGTTTTTTAGGTTCTATCAAAAAGGCTTTTTCACAAGATAATAAAATATTAAAGAAGTTAGAAAAGCAGGCACTACAAATTATGGACTTAGAGCCTCGTTATCAGGCAATGAGTGATGAAGAATTAGCTCATCAGACTGATCTTTTTAAAGAACGTCTACAAAATGGTGAAACTTTAGATGATTTATTAATTGAGGCTTTTGCGACTGTTCGTGAAGCTGCGTTTAGACGTTTAGGATTAAAAGCATTTAAAGTTCAGCTTATGGGAGCTATTTCACTTCATAATGGTGATATTGCAGAAATGAAAACTGGAGAAGGAAAAACATTAACATCTATTTTCCCAGTTTATTTAAATGCTTTAACTGGACAAGGTGTTCATGTTGTGACAGTTAATGATTATTTAGCTGAACGTGATAAAACAGACAATGGAAAAGTGTATGAATTTTTAGGTTTAACTGTTGGGTTAAATAAAAGAGAGTTATCTAAAGAAGAAAAACGTGCACAACATGCTTGTGATATTACGTATACAACAAATGCTGAACTTGGATTTGATTATCTAAGAGATAATATGGTGACAAGATTAGAAGATAAGGTTTTAAGACCATTGAATTTTGCATTGGTTGATGAAGTTGACTCTATCTTAATTGATGAATCAAGAACACCATTGATTATTTCTGGTGGTAAGAAAAATACCGCAGCTTTATATATTCAAGCTGATAAGTTTGTCAAATCTTTACGTGAAGATAAAGATTATGAAGTTGATATTGAAAGTAAAACTGTTGCTTTAACTGCTGAAGGTATTTCTAAAGCAGAAAAAGCTTTTAAGATTAAGAATTTATATGATCCTGAGCATACAGCTTTGGTGCATCATATCAATCAGGCATTAAAAGCTAACTATACAATGAGTTTGAATGTAGAATATATGATTGCAACTGAAGATGGAAGCCATGATATCAGAAATGCCAGCATTATGATTATTGATCAGTTTACTGGTCGTGTGATGCCAGGTCGTGCATATAGTGATGGGTTACATCAGGCACTTGAAGCTAAAGAAGGAGTTCCGATTAAAGAGGAAACAGTGACATTAGCGACAATTACTTACCAAAATTTCTTCCGTTTATTCAATAAATTAGCGGGGATGACAGGAACTGCAAAAACAGAAGAAGAAGAATTCAGAACAATCTACAATATGCGTGTTGTAGAAATTCCAACGAATAAACCAGTTATTAGAGATGATAAACCAGATTTGGTTTTCGCTAAACAGGCTGCTAAATATAAAGCGATTTGTGACGAAGTTGAAAAAAGACATAGTTATGGACAACCGATCTTATTAGGGACAGTTTCAGTAGAAACATCAGAATTATTAAGTAAAATGTTAAATAAACGTGGTATTAAACATAACGTCTTAAATGCGAAAAACCATGCGAAAGAAGCTTTGATTATTGAAAAAGCTGGAGTTATGGGAGCTGTAACTATCGCAACGAACATGGCTGGTCGTGGAACTGACATTAAACTTGGTGAAGGTGTTCCTGAAATTGGAGGATTAATGGTTATTGGAAGTGAAAGACATGAGTCTAGACGTATTGATAACCAGTTAAGAGGTCGTTCTGGTCGTCAGGGAGATCCTGGATGTTCATTGTTTTTTGTATCATTTGAAGATGAATTGATGCAAAGATTCGCAAATGAAAAGATGAAAGATAGAATGGGATCTTTCTTAGAAGATGAAGCGATTGAAAGTAAGATGGTCACAAAATCTATTGAAAATGCACAAAAACGTGTTGAAGGTCAGAACTTTGATATTCGTAAACAATTATTACAATATGATGATGTGATGCGTCAACAACGTGAAATTATGTATAAAGAACGTGATGATATTATGTCACAAACAGATTTAGGACCTATTGTAAGAGGTATGTTTGATCAGGCTGTAGAAAATACAGTACGTCAATTTACAAAACATGATGGTAAAAAAGATAATGTGGATGTTGATGGAGCATTAAACTATATTTCTAAAAACTATATGTTATTAGCTACGTTAACAGCTAAAAATAAAGAAGCAGTTGAACATGATGCAAAGAAATTATCAACAAGTTTATCTGAAGTGATTTATTTACAATATCAAAATAGATTTAATAAAGATTTACCAGCAGAAGTGAAATTGGATTATGAAAGAAGAGTTTTATTAGGGGTTATTGATCATACATGGATTAATCATATTGATGCTATGCAAAAATTAAGAAATGGTATTTATTTACGTGCTTATGCCCAAAGAGATCCACTTCAAGAATATACTGAAGAAGCCTTCTACATGTTTGAAGAAATGACAAAATCAATTTCTCAAGATATTACACGAAATATTGTTCATATGGGTATTGCACCTGGTAGTGAACAGGAAAAACAAATTCCAGCTGTTCAGATAGAATTGGAGTTTAAAGCAGATTAATGGAATTATATGAAATGAAGAATGGGCTTGAAAAAGCCCGTTCTTTACTCAATGAACTCTTTATTTCGATTGATATTGATGGTTTAAAAAGAGAAATTGAAGGTTTAACAGTTCAAACAATGGATGAAAACTTCTGGAATGATCAAGACCATGCTAGAAAAATATATGATCAATTAAATGAAATGAAAAAGAAAGCTGATACATATGATCATTTAATAACAGCTTTAGATGAATTAGAAGAAACTTATCAATATGTCAAAGAGAGTGATGATGAAGACTTTAAAGCTGTTTTGGATGAAGATTATTTAACATTTGAAAAAGAAATGGATGATTTTGAAAAAACGCTTTTATTTTCAGGTGAATATGATCATCATAATGCGTTATTGGAAATTCATCCAGGTGCTGGAGGAACAGAATCACAGGATTGGGCATCCATGTTGATGCGTATGTATCAAAGATATGCTGATAAAAAAGGTTGGAAAATTGAAGTCCTTGATTACTTGGATGGAGAAGAAGCAGGATTGAAGTCAGTCAGTTTGCGTATTGTGGGATATAATGCCTATGGACATCTGAAAGCTGAAAAAGGTGTTCATCGTCTGGTGCGTATTTCGCCATTTGATGCGTCAAAACGTCGTCATACATCATTTGCTTCTGTGGATGTCATGCCAGAATTTGACAATGATATTGAAATTGAGATTGATCCTCATGATATCCGTATTGATACTTATCGTGCTTCTGGAGCTGGAGGTCAGCACATTAATAAAACAGATTCAGCAATTCGTATTACGCACTTACCAACAAACATTGTGGTAACTTGTCAATCACAGCGTTCACAGATTCAAAACCGTGAACAAGCTATGATTATGCTGAAATCTAAATTATATCAGCTCATGTTAGAAAAACAGGCTTCTGAGCTTAATGAAATTAAAGGGGAACAAAAGGCTATCGAGTGGGGAAGTCAGATTCGTTCTTATGTTTTACATCCATATTCTATGGTCAAAGATAATCGTAGTGGTTATGAATCTAATAATCCTAAAGCTATTTTAGATGGGGATTTGGATGAGTGCATTTATGCCTATTTAAAATCAATGGTAAAGGAGGATGACTAATGCATCAGGCAAAACATCTTGTACGTGATACATTGCTTGTGTTATTAGGCAATTTAATTTTGGCTTTTGGTGTCGCTGTATTTGCTGTTCCATCTAACTTAATTGTTGCAGGAGCAACAGGGATTGCTTTGATTATTTGTGAATTTATTCCAGTCAATTATGCAACTGTTGTATTTGTCATTAATATGATGATGTTATTGCTTGGATTTATTGTTTTGGGTAAGAAGTTTGCTGCTGGAACAATATTGAGTTCTTTGATTTTTCCATTCTTTTTAGCAATGTTTGAAGCCATTCCACAACTTCAGCATTTAACTTCAGATATGTTATTATCAGCCATCTATGCTGGATTATTTACTGGACTGGGATGTGGAATTGTATTTAGAGTAGGGTATAGTACAGGAGGAATGGATATACCACCCATCATTATGAATAAAAAACTTCATATTTCACTTGGAGTCTGTGTTTATTTATTTGATGTTGTTGTTTTACTAGGACAATCATTCTTTACGAGCTTTGAAGGTATTTTATATGGAATTATCACAGTGTTTATTACAGCTATTGTATTAGATAAAGTGACAATCTTTGGAGAAAGAAATCTTCAGGTACTTGTGATTTCTGCTCATCATGAAGAAATTGCTGAAGCTATCTTTAAAGAAATAGATCGAGGTTGTACTTTTGTCAATGTCACAACAGGATATTTCCATGATCAGCAAAAAGCAGTATTATGTGTTGTCAATAACAGAGAATATCCTGTTATTAATGATTTGGTTATGGAAATTGATCCAACTGCATTTATTATTGGTAGTGAAATACATAGTGTTAAAGGTAGAGGATTTACATTACCTAATATTGATTTAGATAAACAAATAAGAGATCATGTTTCTTAATGAAAGTCATTGACAAATCAATGGCTTTTTTTGTGTTCTAATGATATGAAATAAAAAAATATCCCTGTATTTATTCATACATGGGGATATCACCATAGTCATAGATAAATTCCTCCTGATAAAGAGGATAGCTTTCTATATAATTTTGATAATAAAGATAAGTTGTATAAAGAACATAGATGATACATGCCATTATTAAAGGAACAAGAATGATAGAAGCATATTGAAGAATTTTACGAGATTTCATATGTGTAATAGCATAATGATGATCGTAGTGATGATAAAAATCAATAACAATATCTTCAGGGAGTCCAAAATGGTATATATAGTCTTGATAGGAACAATCAGGATATTGTCGCTCATATTCATGTAATCTTGTTTTGAAGAATGTGAGAAACTTTTTTTCTTGGACATTGTGTAATGGAAATGTTGTATATAATTGATGATAATATTTTTTAGTATTTTTATTATTGAATTTTTGTTTTTTCATTTTGTAATAATGCCTCCATAGACTGATGAATATTTTGATATTCTCTTTTTAATGTTGTATATCTAACAAGACCAGGATCTTCAATATGATAGAAAACAATGTTTTCTAATGAATAGCTTGAAATAAGATGTGTATCTTGAAGAAAGAAAAGTGAAATGAGAATATCTCCTTCAATAGTTTGAAAGTGTTTATTTAAAATCTGATAAATGTGTTCACCAGAAAAATCTTGTTGTTTCAATAGATGTAAAATCATAATTTCAAATTGTGGGAATTGAGATAGCTGCATAAATATTATCCTTTCTGCTGATTCGCAAATAATTCAATAAGTGTCTGCAAAGACGTATTTAAGACTTCATGAGGACGTGTGATTAATGTTAAATCTGTTTTTAAAACTTCATCTTCGAGGATCACATGGTTCAGCTTGGAGTCTGGATAGAAAGTGAGGATATTTTGTGGCACAATCGCAATACCCAAACCAGCTTGAGCCCATTGTAAAGATGTCCTTGAATCATCACATGTAATTTTAATATAAGGATGAAAATGAAGATTCAGGCAATAATCAGTAATAAGTGATAAATAACGCTGATGAATAATTAATGGTTTATTTTGATAGTCTGACATATGTGTCATGTTGGAATGTAAGAGTTCAGGAATACCAACGGCGACCATAGGATCCTTTAAAAACGCCTGACAATGCAGTTGGCTTTGATCAAAAGGGGTACGCACAATACCTAAATCAATATGATGTGTCATTAATAAGTCTATGATTTCATAAGTACTTCCTTCATAGATGCGAAAAGAAACATGGGCTAGATTTTGATTTTGAGCTAAACAACTTGGAAGAATATTGGAATTAGAAGATGTGATCCCAATTCTTAAAACTTCATTTTGCATATCTTGAATTTCATGAAATGTCATCTCATTTAAAGAAATCATCTGCAAGCTTCTTTTATAAAGGACTTTTCCAGCTTGAGTCAATTCTATTTTTCGATGTCCACGTTTTAATAAAGTGACACCGAGTTCTTCTTCCAATTGTTTCAGCTGCATAGATAAAGGTGGTTGTGCCATATGTAAAGTTTTCGCTGCTTTAGAGATTGTTCCTTCTTCTACAATTGTTTTAAAATAAATCATCTGTTTAATATCCATTGAATCACCATATCCTAAAAGTATACCAATTATATTTTATATATATTATACATATAATACAATTTTCGTTATAATAAATCAAGAAAAGGAATGATAAAAGCATGTGGATGAAATATTTAAAACCGTATCGTAAAGAAGCTGTTATTGGTTTCTTCTTTAAATTAATAGAAGCTTTTTTTGAATTGATTGTACCTATTGTTGTGGCAGATATTATTGATTATGGAATCTTACATCAAGATCAACAATACATTTTACAGCGAGGCCTTTTATTATTAGCATTAGCTTTATTAGGATATGCTTGTGCTTTGGTGTGTCAGTATTTTGCCTCAAAAACATCTCAGGGATTTGGAACTTATTTAAGAAATGATATGTTTAAAGCGATTCATGCTTATGATTATGAAAATATAGATGAAATTGGAATTCCATCACTAATGACACGTATCACTAACGATACAAATCAATTACAGTTGGCAGTTGCGATGACGATTCGTTTGGCATCACGTTCACCATTTTTAATTTTAGGTTCATTAGTCATGGCTTTTCGTATCTCTGTTCCTATTGCTTTGATTTTTATTTGTGCAGCACCAATACTCGCTTTAGCGATATATGGAGTGATGTCAAAATCCCTGCCTCTTTATTTAAAAATTCAAAAACAACTGGATCATGTATCATTGATTTGTCGTGAGAATTTAGCAGGTATTCGTGTGATTCGTGCTTTTTCTAAACAGAAACAAGAAAAAGAACGTTTTCAACAGGCAACTCAAAAACAAAAAGATATGCAAATACAGGTTGGAAAACTTTCTGCACTTTTAAATCCAAGTACCAGTGTGATTGTCAACTGTGCTATTTTGGTCATTTTGTATGCAGGTGGTTTACAGGTCAATGCGGGATATTTAACCCAGGGAGAAGTAATAGCATTAATCAATTACATGAATCAAATTCTATTATCAATGTTTGCGTTTGCTAATGTGATAGTCATTTATAATAAAGCAACAGCTTGTTATAAACGTGTACAGGAAGTTTTAGCTATTCAACCGGCTATTCAGGATGGAAAATGTCTTATTGATAATCAAGAAGGTCCATTGGTGACATTTGATCATGTCAGTTTTTCATATCAGGGGAGCCATGCATTGCATGATATATCTTTTTCTATTCATCAGGGAGAAACAATTGGAATCATTGGTGGGACTGGTTCGGGAAAATCAACTCTTATCCATCTGATTCCTCGTTTCTATGAAGCGACGCAAGGACAAATTTATATCAAGAACAGACCTATTCAAGATTATTCTTTATATTCTTTAAGACAGATGATTGGCTTGGTTCCACAACAGGCTACGCTCTTTACAGGAACGATTAAAGAAAATATCTGTTTGGCTAAAGAAAATGCCAGCGATGATGAAGTCAAACAGGCCTTGCATTTGGCACAGGCATCATTTGTAGATGAGTGGAAAGATGGCATTTATAGTCATATTACACAAGGTGGACATAATCTTTCTGGTGGACAAAAACAACGTTTAACGATTGCTAGAGCATTGGTGAGAAATCCAGAACTTCTTATATTAGACGATAGTGCCAGTGCATTGGATTTTGCGACTGATGCTGCTTTAAGAAAAGCCATTGCCACACTGCCACAGACAACGATTATTGTTTCTCAACGTGTCAGTGCGATTATGCATGCTGATAAGATTCTTGTTTTGAGTCATGGTGAATTAGTGGGAATGGGAAAACATGATGAGTTGATGAAAACTTGTGAAATATATCAACAAATTGTCACATCACAAATGTCTAAGGAGGTGGCATAAATGGATATCAAAACAATGAAGCGTTTATTATCATTTTGTCGCCCGTATATGAAATATTTATATTGTGCTTTATTATGTTCGTCAGGACAGATTGTTTTTACATTGTTGACACCTGTTTTTATTGGACAGGCTGTTGATCATATTATTGGACAGGGACTTGTGGCGTTTGATTTGTTATTTCAAAAAATGCTTTGGATATTGGGAAGTGTTCTGATTGCGGAAATTTTTGATTGGCTGGTAGTGAGATTATCTAATCGTATGACATATGCGATTACAAAAGATTTACGTGATCAATTATTTGAAAAATATGAAACATTGCCTTTAAGTTATATTGATAGTCATGCTCATGGTGATCTGTTAAGTCGTATGGTTAATGATATAGATTTAATTGGTGATGGTCTTTTACAGGGATTTACACATTTATTTAATGGGATTGCGACTATTATTGGAACGATTTGTTTTATGTTATATATTCAAACAACAGTTGCATTGATTGTGATTGTTTTAACACCTTTATCATTGGTTGTAGCAACAATTATTGCCAATAAGACATATAAGTATTTTCAAGAACAACTGGCTTTAAGAGGAGAACTTGGTGCTTATGTAGAAGAAATGATTGGCGGTGTTAAAGTTGTCAAGGCTTATGGTTATGAACAAACAAATCAGGAGCGTTTTGAAGAAATCAATCAGCGTGTTTATGTCAGTGGTGTTAAATCACAGTTTTTAGGAGCATTAGCCAATCCGAGTACAAGAGTTGTCAACAATATTGTTTATGCCAGTGTCTGTATTGCAGGATCTTTATATGTGATTGGTGGCTCTATGAGTGTTGGAGCTTTATCAAGTTTTTTAAGTTATGCCAATCAGTATACAAAACCTTTTAATGAAATTTCTAATGTCTTTACCGAATTACAAACAGCATTGGCTTGTGCTTCAAGAGTTTTTCATTTATTAGATATAGATTCAAGTCCTAAACAGGGTCCAACGAAAACACTTTCACATATTCAAGGACATGTCCAAATTCAACACCTCAGTTTTTCTTATCGAGATGATGAACCATTCATAGAAGATTTCAATGTGGAAGCAAAACCAGGACAAACCATTGCAATTGTAGGACCAACAGGATGTGGAAAAACAACTTTTATTAATTTATTAATGAAATTTTATCAGCCACAACATGGTCAAATATGCATTGATGGCATTGATATTCAGGATATGAGCAGTGATTATGTCAGAAGTCTATATGGAATGGTTTTACAAGATTCTTGGTTATTTCAAGGAAGTATTAGGGATAATATTGCTTATGGGAAAAAAGAGGCAACTGATCAGGAAATTATAGAAGCTGCCAAAAAAGCCCATGCACATAAATTTATTATTCAGTTAAAAGATGGCTATGATACAATGATTAGCGAAGAAGGTGGAAATCTATCACAAGGGCAAAAACAGCTATTATGCATTGCGCGTATTATGTTAGTCAAACCACCAATGTTGATTTTAGATGAAGCGACAAGTTCAATTGATACACGTACTGAAAAGCAAATTCAAGAAGCGTTTGATTTAATGATGGAAGGACGTACAACCTTTATTGTTGCACATCGTTTATCAACTATCCAAAAAGCTGATCAGATTCTTGTCATGAATCATGGACAAATTATTGAACAGGGAAAACATGAAGAGTTATTGAAAAAGCATGGCTTTTATCATCATTTATATTATAGTCAGTTTGAAATACAAAAATAAAAACACGAGCTTCGTGTTTTTATTTTATCGAGAAATCATTTTTCTTAATTTTGTCTTATCAACAAAACGTGTTGGGAAACTATAATCTTTTTGAGCATAAACAAATGTAACTTTATTGTTATAAGTGAAATTCACTTTTTTCAGTTTACGATAATCTATCAGCATTCTTCCTACCATTAAGTTCTTACGACCTACTAGCACAATTGTTGAAAGAAAATAAGCATAAACAACTGTTAATAGTGCTGCTGCATTTAATCCATTATGGAAAAATGATGAACGAGAAGTGACGATTCCATATATAACAGCAATAATACCACCAATAACAGCAATCAAATAAACGATAGTTAAAATTACATAAAAAATAAGACCACCAGTATTTAAACAAAGCTGTAAAGAATGATCTTGTTTACGACAACGAAAAAACGTAACAATAATGTTAGCGATAGAATATGTAAACCAAAGAAAAATAATTATTAAAACAAACGATAGAACTAATGAAAAAATTTCCTGCATAAATTAAACTTCCTTTCATACTTCTCTATTATACATATAATTTTGCTTTTCGCCTAGAAAAAAATGAAAATATGTGAAATCTTTATGAATTTTTATTATAATAGACACTAGGGAAGTGAAAATATGGAAGATTTAAAGAGTTATGAAACACGTGTTATTGAAATTAATGAAGTTGATGATATGGGAGAATATTTCTTTCATCATCTTTTAAATCGTTTTGCTCAAATTGCAACAGAGAGCGCTATGAAGTTAGGTGTATGGAATTATGATATGATGTCAAAATATGGATGGGTTGTGGCTAAACAGTATCTTCATTTAGATGAACCTATTCATTATCAAGATCGTATTGAATTATCAACAACGATTTCGAAAGGAACATATGTAAGTTTTCCAAGATATTATTATATTAAAAAAGATAATCGTCTGATTGGCACATGTTCTTCTGTTTGGACATTATTAGATATTCAAAAAAGAAGAATGGTTTCACCACAAAAAATAGGGATTACCTTTCCAGAAGCGCCTTTGGAGCATTTATTAGAATTACCACCAGCTATTCAAAAAGATATGGAATTCCAATATATCACAGAAAGAAAAGTTCTATATAGTGATGTTGATATTAATCAGCATATGAACAATACACGTTATGTTGAGTGGGCATTGGATTTAATTGATTTTGATAAACATCATCAGTGTTATATCAGTGATTTGAATATTCAATATCGTAAAGAAATTAGACCATTAGAAAAAGTTAAACTTTTTATGGCTGAAAATGGTCATCGTTATATTGTTGAAGGAAGAAATCAGGAAGATGAGGTTTATTTTACAATAGAAATTTATTTTCGTGATAGATAATTTTCATAATATGAAAACATTTTTATAAAATTTATGATATGATAAGCATGTCCCAAATATCTATAATCGTATTCGTTTTCCCGTAAGAATACAAACAGGAAATAAGTTGCTTTATAGCAACTTTTTCTTTTTTACAAAACAGAAAGAATAAAATATGATTTATGATGTCTTTTATAGTGATTTTTCCAGCCATTGACCACGTTGTTGACGATAGAGGAGCAATAAACCTCTGACACATAATTCAATGCACATAGCCAGCCAAACCCCATGTAATCCCATTGTTTGAACAAAAAGAACGGATAGAGATAAACGCACACCCCAAATACTCAAAAGATTGAGTAAGCTTGGTATAAGAGTATCTCCAGCTCCACGCAAGGCACCAGAAGCTACAATGGAAACACCATAGAGTGGTTCGGCAAAAAGTTCAATTCGTAAAACTTCTGTAGCCAGCTGTTGGGTCTGCACATCTGGAGTTAAGATTTGAAAAACAAATGGTGAAATGACAAACATAACAATTGCAATGATTCCCATGATGATAGCGCCAAAGGCAACAGTTAAATTGGAAAAGGACTTTGCAAGTTCTTTTCTTTGAGCACCCATGCATTGACCAACTAATGTGGTTGCGGCAGCTTCCAGTCCATATCCAGGCATATAACATAAGCTTTCAGCAGTGATCGCAAAGGAATGAGCAGCAATTGCAATTGTTCCTAAAGGGGCAATAATCTTTGTAGACATTACCATGGCACCACAAATGGCTATATGTTCAAAAGCTAAAGGTGTTCCAATCTGAAAAGCATTTTTCAATGTTTCTTTTTCAAAATAGAACTTTTCATGATTTTGGAATTTTAATAGAGAAGAATGACAAGTTGTATACCAGAGATTGATAAAACAGACTGTCAACTGGGCAAGCGCTGTTCCAATGGCTGCCCCCACAACACCAAAGTAATGAATGAAAATAAGGTTATAAATCACATCTAATCCACACATGGAAGCATTGAGTAAACTCGGTATTTTCATATTACCACTACATTGTAACATGGAACTGCATAAACTATTTAATTGTAAAATAGGTAAACTTAATGTGAAAACAAGAAAATAGGCAGAAGCATTATCAAAAATAGCTAGATCAGCACCTAACCATGTTAATAAACTTTGATTTACAAGCACACCGATGATTAATAATATACAAGAAAAAATGAGGGATGTGATAAGCGCGGTTTTGAAAGTACGACGTGCTTTTTCATATTGACTTGCACCAATGAGTTGTGCCACCTGAACCGCAAAACTGGTTGCCATAGCACTACATAGACCACTTAAAAGCCAGCTGCTGGTTGATACAATTCCAATTGAAGCTGAAGCATCAGGACCGAGATGTCCAACCATCGCAGCATCAATATATTGCATTAAAATAGAAGAAACTTGTGATAAAATCGTTGGAATACTTAATTGAATAATAATATTGATTTTTTGTTTATTTGAAAGTACAGATTGATTTTTAATGATTTCAGTGAAATTTGTTGCCAAAAAAATTCCTCCCATCTTTAAGACATTGGAATCATTATACAATATTTTGTGGGTATGTTACAATAATGTCAAGGAGGTCAAATATGAAAAAAGAATTAGATATGATTCATATTTATGAAAACGGTCAATGTATTGGCTATGGGGGTAATCAGGACTGGTTTTTAGATGATTGGGCCAAAAAGGCTGGTTGTGCCAGTGTTTTAGCAAGTCATCTTTATACATATTATTTATCTATCACACAAATGTCAAAGTCAGAATTTTTAGAAATTATGAATCAGATGTTTCAACGCTTTACTCCAGGAAAAATGGGTTATCCATTTTTATATAAATTTGCAAGAACATTTTGTCAGATGATGCAAGAAAAGCAGGTGTTCTTGAAACCTGTTTACATGAAACATCCTAAAAGTTACTGGCAGGCTATGAAATTTATTGAAAAGAGTATAGATGAAGGTAATCCAGTAAGCTTACTGATTTTATCTCATCAGGCCAAAGAACTTGAAGATGCTAATTGGCATTGGGTTTGTATCACAGGGTATAAACATAGTTGTGATGGAGAATGGATTGTGTTTTCAGATTGTGGCATACGCCGTGAAATAGATGCTCATATTTTATTTGATATAAATGAAAAGAATGTTATAAAAATGGTCAGTATGAAAAAGAATCCTCAAAATTGAGGATCCATTTTTTTTATAAGTTTCAACATATCTGATGGTGGCTGACAAGTCAAGGTCAGTTTTTCTTTGGTAATAGGATGAATGCATTCTATTTGATAAGCGTGCAACGCCTGATGATTCAACAGGGCAGAAGAGTGACCATAAAGATGATCTGATAAAATAGGATGTCCAATAGCAGACATATGAACTCTAATCTGGTGTTTTCTGCCGCTATCTAAAACACATTCTATCAAAGAAAGATGATTCTTGCTGGAAAGGCAACGATAATGTGTACATGCCTTTTTACCATGAGGATGCACAATCATGCGTTGTTGATGGTGACGGTCTTTACCAATCGGTTTATCAATGGTATGCCATTGATGATCATGAAAAGTCCCCTCAACAATAGCCAAATAATGACGATGAATGTCTTTCATAGACAATTGATAATCTAATAAAGGCTGTACAAATGCACATTTCACAAAAATCATTAATCCACTTGTTTCATAGTCTAAACGATGAATAAAACGAACGGGAAGATTATAACCCTGTTGATGATAGTAACCACTGACACGGTGCGCCAAAGAATTTGTATCATCTGGTTTAGCTGGAAAGACTTGAAGAAAAGGTGGTTTATTCACAATCAATAAAAACTCATCTTCATAAACGATATCTAAATCTTCATATACGGGTGGATACATCCCATCATCTTCTTGAAAAGCTTTGAATGTCAATTGATCACCTTTGACTAATACTGTTGAAGGTGAAACATAACGATTGTTGACAAGATATGATTTATTTTGTTTCATAAGATGAATTGTTTTTTTAGATAAATGAAACTGTTGAAATAAATCAATGATGGATATAGGTGAATCAATAAAGAGTGTTAAATAAGAGTGCCGAATCTGATATTTCATGAGACTTGATAAACTGTTATACGAATATCAATAGTCACATCAAATTCACCTAAAGTATCTAAAACATGACGACGTTCTTTTTTAATATGATAATAATGGGGTGTCATTTGTAAAAGATTGAGTGTATCTTCTTTTGTCTGTAAATGAATGGTCTGTTTATAATCATAACTTTCAACAACTGAAAAAGGTAAACGTATATGCTGATCAGATTTGATTTTAATTTCATCATAAATCAGTTCTTTGAATTCCACAAGATGATAGGGATTAGCTGTAACATGAATGATATAGCCATTTTTCTTTAGACAGCGTTCTATTTCCTGTGCATTAACAACCGTAAATAAAGCTGTTATAACATCCAAAGAATGATCATCAATAGGAATGTTTTTAGAATTACCTACAATCCAATAAATATCTTTAGTATATTTTGTAGCCATTTGAATACCAATTTTAGAAATATCTAAACCATAAATTGTTGAATCATCATTTAATAGTTCTTTGATACGATATGTATAATAGCCTTCACCACATCCTAAATCTAATAATTGACGTGGAGAAGATGTATATTTTGTTAGACAGTGCATAACTTCATTTAAAATACCATCATAATAGCCTTTATTTAAATGATGTTGACGACATAGAAGACTTTCTTTATTATCACCAGGATTATTTGTGGCTTTATCTGGATTTAATAAGAGATTGATATATTTTTGTTTCGCAATATCATAACAATGACCATTTTGACAACGATAACTTTTACCATCGAGAATAAGTGGTTCATGACATTTGGGACAAGCAAGATGATGCATAAACTTCCTCCTTTTTTGTGCATTATATCATGTTTATATATATTTGAAAATACAAAGCATCCTAAGAATGTATGCGAATGAATAAAACATGTTTATTATTTTGAAAGGACTTATCAAAAAGAAAAGAGGCATGTTATAATGGGAAAAAGGGAGTGAAGGCTATGAATATCATTGATTTGTTAGACAATGAAACTTTATTTACAAAAAATGAATTAGAGATTGTCCATTACATCAAAGAAAATCCACAGGCTGTCATCCTCATGACGATTAAAGAATTAGCACAGGTAACTTTTTCTTCGAATGCAAGTATTATTAGACTATGTAGAAAACTAGGCTATAAAGGCTTTCGTGATTTTAAAATAGACTTTATGCGTTATATGGAGTCTTTAAAATATGTCAGGCAGGATATTGATTTTTCATTTCCTTTTCAAAGTGATGAACCGACCTGGCAGATTATTAATAGCTTAGCGCGTGTTTATAAGGAAAGTATTGACTTGATTAATAGTCAGTTAGATATAGATGAATTAGAGAAAATTGTGGATTTACTTGATTGTAGTCAAAGAGTCTTTATTTATGCGACTGGAGATTCCAAGATTACTGCTATGGGTTTTACCAATAAACTCATCAAAATAGGAAAATTCTTTTATATCGCAACGGAAAATAAAGAAGAAGTTTCTTTTTCTAAGGCTGCTACACCTCAAGATGTGGCCTTATTTATCACTTATTCTAAGCAGGATGTTTATCGTGAATCGCTTAGAATATTATTATATAATCATGTGCCTATCATCACAATTACCTCTAATCATGATGATATTCTATTTAAATACAGTCGTTATCATATATTGATTCCTCATAAAGAAAAAAATGAAAAAATAGCTACATTTTATTCGCAGATATCTTTTCAATATGTTTTGAGTATTCTTTATTCCTTGTTGTATAAAAAGCAGAAAAAGTCTATAGACAATAGACAATCATAAAAAGAGATTTCACAATAGGAAATCTCTTTTATTTTAAATTTTGAACTCCTTTTTCTAACATTTCCATTTGTAAAAGAGTTTGTTCATGTGTAATGATTTGCGGTTTTCCATTGACTATACAATCATAGATACCATCATAAACTCTCGCATAATCACCATCAACACTAGGAACTTTTTCTTCGTGATATTGACCTTGATCATCTACATATGTTAATACACCATAATGTGCAGGAGTATCCTTTCCAAAATCTTCATGATCAGGCATATAGAATAATTTCAGATGTTCTTCCTGACGATCTTTTGTTTGTTTGACAAACATTCCTTTTTTTCCATAAACAATAAAACTTGGTCTTTCTTTGATTCTAAAATAACTTGATTTGACAGAAACTTTTAAAGTCCCATAATAAAGATCTAAATCAAAATAATCATTCATTCTTCCTTCACCAAGCAATTGTCTGACATCATAATGAACATGATCAGGTCGACCAAAATAAGAAATCACTTGATCTAAAGTATGACATCCATGACCATATAAGTAAGAATGGGCTGGATCAAAGTGATCAACATTTTCTGGAACTTCAGGACGATAATAATCAAAATGCATTTCTAATTCTAATAAATCACCTAATTTTCCACTTTCAATGACTTTTTGAACAGTTAAAAAATCACTGTCATAACGTCTATTTTGATATGCTGAACAATAAAGTCCTTTTCGATTCGCTAAATCAAAGATTTCTCTTGCCTGTTTTGAGTTTTCCATAAATGGTTTTTCTACTAAACAGTGCTTACCTGCTTCTAGTACCATTTTGGCATAATTGTAATGAAAATGATGTGTTGTACACACAACAATCATATCAATATCAGGATTTTGTAGTAATGCATTGACATCTTCACAATATTCTACACCATCAATGGTCTTCCATATATCATGACGAACGTGAATATCAAAAATCTTTTTAATCATAAATTTGTTTTGTCTTTGTAAAACAAATGGAATATGGTAACGATTGGCACTTTTCCCATTTCCAATATAACCTAATACTAATTTATTGTTGATCATTGTCAAAAATAACTCCTTCCTGTTGCCTACCTTTTTCCATAACTTGAGCAACCTGTAAACTTAATTCTATCATAGCTTGTGCTTTTTCAAAATCTTTTTCATTAATGATTCTGATAAATTCTTCAAATTCATAGTATAAACGATGCTGATCTTGAGGGAATTCATATTTTGTCTGCTGTCCTTTATTATCAATGAATGTATATTCAGTCATCTGATTCATAGGTTTATCAATCACAATAACGCCCTGATCTCCCTGAAGAGTTGAAGTAATAGGCGCTTTACAGTCTTTAGCTCCAATAGAAATCGCTTTTAAATGAGGATACTCTAAAACCATAATACCGCTTGTATCAATACCTTTTTCAATATTAGCAAAGTAATGCTGATTTACAGGCTGTCCCATTAATCCTATAATAGCATGTAAGTTATAAACATTTAAATCCATTAAAGCACCACCAGCTTTATGATAATCAAAAGCAGGTAAAATACGACCTTCTTTAAAAGCGTCATAACGTGATGAATATTGACTATAATTAAAGTTTAAGATTTTGATTTGTCCTAATTTGGATAAATGTGTTTTTAAAGATTGATAGGCTGGTAAATAATGGATATTCATAGCTTCTAAAATGATGACATGATGTTCATGACTTAAATCAATTAAATCTTGTAATTCATGCGCATTGGCACAAATAGGCTTTTCGATAATCACATGCTTTCCTTTTAATATCGCTTTTTTCGCAAAACCATAATGCAAATGATTAGGTAATGCTATATAGACTGTATCAATATCACTGTCTAATAATTGATCATAGTCATAAAAGATTTGATCTAAGTGATACTTTTGACATAATTCTTCAGCTTCTTGTTGAGTTTGTGTCGTTGCCAGTAAATATGTTTTTTCAATATCGAACTTTGAGTAAGTTGTCATTAAATCTTTGACAATCATTCCGGTTCCTAAAATTCCTAATTTCATGATTGTTCCTTCTTTCTTTTTAGTTTTTGTAGACAATGGACGATGATTTGATGATCTTGATCATGTTCTAATCCTGAAACAATACAACATCCTATTCTTTGATTTTGGACCATTAATGGAAAACCACCACCACATATCGCAAACTGGGAATCTTGGAGATAATGGTTATATTGATGCGTTTGTTCATTCTGAGCCCAGATATAAAATGAGGAATGTCCAAATGTTTCAACTGTTTTTTGTTTACGATTCAGCCATTCATCACCTGTTTTTCCATTCATCAGGTATTGAAAAACAATATCATGATGCAAAACAATACGGATACGAATGTTTTTGAGATGATCTTGTTTCACTTTTTCAACAAGCATCTGTCCTAAAATATAGGCATCTTCATGATCGAAAGACTGAAAAGATAAGTCCTTTTCTAATTGTAATAAATCATCCATATTTTCACCTCAATGAAATTATCTCATAAAATCTAAAAAAGGGAAATTATTTATAGAATTTTGAAAATAAAGTTCATGATTTATATGGATAATGAAAAAAAGTTGAACTTTTTTATCAAAATGATGAAAATCAAAAAAGGGCTTTATTTTTTTAAGAAATCAAGTAGAATAATGTTAAGAGTGATGAAAGGAGAAGTTTATGGGATTATTTAAAAAGAAAAAAACGGTCATTGATTATGATGCCATGTTTAAAGAACAATATAAGTCTATTAATCAAATCACACAACAGGCTCATAATGAATTGGATTATGTGATTAAAGAATCTTTATATGAAGTGATTGTAGAAAAATATAATGAATTGATTGATTTTATTGATCAGGGTGCTCATTTTGATAAAGCACATTTTGAAGCATTGAGAGACAATGCGAAAAAAGAATTACAATCAATTCATCAGATTAATCAAAGTGAATAAATGAATATTCAGATTATTGAAAAGGTTATAGATGTCTTTAATCGCTATGGAGATGGATTAAGGTTTCAGATTGAACGTTTTGAGGAAGTTTTAAATGATGAAGCACCAGATATGATGGATGAATGTTATTTGGTTGTTTTAGGAATGAAATTGGGTGTTTTTGAAGCTATTATATTTGATGAGGATTTTGAAATCTCTCGATATGTTCGCTATTTATGTGAATTTGCTTCATTAAGTGAGGAAGAAGCTTTATTTATGGTGAGTGTATTTTCTCAAGTGATTGATGAAATAGGTTATTATTTTGAAATACCTGATGTTGAAGAATTTTTAAAAACAGCTTATCAACAAAATAATGATTCACATCTCTATGTTCTGGCAAGAACTTATTTTTTAGGTTTTGGAATCAAACAGGATTATGAGAAAGCTTTTGAAATCTTTTCTTATTTATATCAGCGTGGATATCATGAATGTTGTTATTATATCGGTTATATGTATGAACATGGATATGGTGTTGAACAGGATGTTGCACAGGCATTCAATTACTACAAACAAAATGTTGACAGCTTATCAGCTTTAAGGTTGGGGCTGTTTTATATGTATGGACGCTATGTGACTCAAGATGATCAAAAAGCAATCCAGTATTTATCACAAAGTCAACAAAAAGAAGCATATCTTTATAAAGGAATTTTATTAGAAAAACAGAGAGAATATTCTGAAGCTTTTCAATCTTATTTATTAGGAGCAAAGCATTTTCAAAAAGAATGTATGTATAAGGTTGGACTGTTATTGAAGTTAGGTATAGGTGTGGATTTGGATTTAAAAGAAGCCATGCATTATTTTATATATGGATATTATCTGCTGCAGGAAGATTGTGCCTATGAACTGGCTATGATTTACTTTGATGGTATTGTTGTGGATAAAAATCAAAAGAAAGCATTAGATTATTTACATCAGTCAGCACGATTAAATAGTTATGATGCTTGCTTATTGTTAAGCCAATTATATGAACTTGGACGTTATGTAGAAAAGAATCATCGCTTTGCTTTGTCTTATTATCAGCAGGCACAAATCATCAGGAAGGAAAAAGAAGGAGAATATGAAATTATATAAAAAAGGAAATGATCAGTCTTATACTTTAGGTGTTTTTCCAACGATTGAACTGTTAAAACATAGACCACAGGATGTCGTCAGAGTGGTTGTTCATTCATCCATTCATCAAAATAGGGGATATCCTATGATTCAAGAGTTATGCCAACAATATCATATTCCGATTGATGTACATGATCGTACGATTGAAAAATTAAGTCCTAAAAATAATTGTTATGCGATTGGCGTTTTTAAAATCTATACATCCCCCTTACAACAGGCTCATCATGTTGTTTTGGAACATCCCATGGATATGGGAAATATGGGAACAATTATGCGTACAATGTTAGGATTTGGATATAAAAACTTAGCTATTATTAAACCAGCTGTTGATATTTTTGATCCTAAAGTCATTAGAGCATCAATGGGAGCCATCTTTCATTTGAATGTTGCTTACTATGACTCATTTGAAGAATATTATCATGCATTTTCTGATCATGAGTTCTATCCTTTTATGTTGAAAGGGGCTAAAAATATTCATCAGGTTCATTCTCATCAATGTCATAGTTTGGTTTTTGGTAATGAAAGTCATGGTTTGGATGATACATATTTAAATTATGGTCAAAGTGTTTTTATTCCTCATCATGAGGAAATTGATTCATTAAATTTGTCAATGGCATTAGGAATAGCATTATTTCATTTTTCAAAAGCAGAATTTGAAGGAAAAGAGGTATTAAGAGAAGATGTATGATTTTGATAAAGTGATTGAAAGAAAAGGAACAAACAGTGTGAAATATGATGGTGAAAAAATGCAAGATTCACATATGATTCCAATGTGGGTAGCAGATATGGACTTTGAAACTCTTCCAGAAGTCAAAGAAGCTTTGGTTAAGCGTGCAAGTCATGGCATTTTTGGATATGCTACACCAACTGAAAGTTATTATCAGTCTGTCATTAACTGGATGAAGACACGCCATCATTTTGATATTCAAAAAGAATGGATTGTGACAACTTCAGGTGTTGTAGGTGCTTTAAAATTAGCAGTAAGAGCCTATACACAAAAAGGTGATGCCATTATGGTAATGAAACCTGTTTATTATCCTTTTGATGCATCTATCCATTTAAATGAAAGAATGGTTGTAGAATGCCCACTTGTATTTCAAGATAATCATTATGAATGTGATTTTGAAGTGTTTGAAAAACAGATCGTTGATCATGATGTCAAGATGTTTATCTTATGTAATCCACATAATCCCATTGGTAAAGTCTGGACACGTGATGAATTGTATCAGATAGGTAAAATTTGTCAGAAACATCATGTTTATGTGATTAGTGATGAAATTCATATGGACTTTATTTATGAGGGAAATGAACATGTTCCTTTCTATAATGTAGATCCATCATTTGGGGAATTCAGCATTATCTGTACAGCGCCATCTAAAACATTTAACTTGGCGGCTCTACAGACATCTAATATTATTATTAAAAATGAAGATCTACGAGAAAAATTTCAAAAAGAAAAAAATGCTTCAGGTATGAGTGATCCTAATATTTTTGGATTAGAAGCCTGTGAAGCAGCTTATACATATGGAGCTCAGTGGGTTGATGAATTGGTAGATTATTTATCTGGAAATATAGCTTATATGAAAGAATTCTTTGCTGAAAGACTACCAGAAATTAAGGTGATTGATCCACAGGGATTGTATCTGGTCTGGGTAGATATGCGAAGCTTAGGTATGAATAAAGATGAATTAGAAACATTTATGTTGGAAAAAGCACATTTATGGCTGGATGAAGGTTATATTTTTGGAACAGGTGGAGAAGGATTTGAAAGATTTAATGTCGCTTGTCCACGTTCAACATTAAAACAAGCTTTAGAACAATTAGAAAAAGCAATAAAAGAATGATAAAAAAGAGAATATTTATGGAAATTTTCATAAAATCAGTGTATGATATATGTGTAAAAAAAATGTAAAGGAGATTTGAATTATGGGATTAGTTTCAGCTAAAGAAATGCTTGATAAAGCAAAAGCAGGTCACTATGCTGTTGGTCAATTTAATATCAACAACTTAGAATGGACTAAATCAATTTTATTAACTGCGGAAGAATTAAAAGCACCAGTTATTTTAGGAGTTTCTGAAGGAGCTGCTAAATACATGACTGGATATAAAACAGTTTCTGCAATGGTGAAAGCAATGGTTGAATCTTTAAATATTACTGTACCAGTTGCTTTACACTTAGATCATGGTAGTTATGAAGGAGCTAAAGCTGCATTAGAAGCTGGTTTCTCTTCAATTATGTTTGATGGTTCTCATTATGGAATCGAAGAAAACATTGAAAAAACAAAAGAAATCGTAGCTTTATGTCATTCAAAAGGTGTATCAGTTGAAGCAGAAGTTGGTTCAATTGGTGGAGAAGAAGACGGAGTTATCGGTAAAGGTGAAGTTGCAGACCCTAAAGAATGTAAAATGATTGCTGATTTAGGTGTAGATTTCTTAGCAGCAGGTATTGGAAACATTCATGGTAAATATCCTGCTAACTGGGAAGGTTTAGATTTTGATGCATTAGATGCTATTCAACAAGAAACAGGAACTTTACCATTAGTATTACATGGTGGTACAGGAATTCCTGCTGATATGATTAAAAAAGCTATCACATTAGGAGTTTCTAAAATCAACGTTAATACTGAATGTCAATTATATTTCCAAGAAGCTACTCGTAAATATATTGAAGCTGGTAAAGATTTAGAAGGTAAAGGATTCGATCCTCGTAAATTATTAGCTCCAGGTGCTGAAGCTATTAAAACTTGTGTTAAAGAAAAAATGGAATTATTCGGATGCATTGGTAAAGCTTAATTTCATGTGAAGCAAAGTCAACTCATTGAGTTGGCTTTTTTCTGTATAAAAATACATATTCATTCATCTTTGATTATATGTAAAAAGAACATTTCATAGAAAAAATAACAAAAAAAGACATCAACTTTGTCAAATGTGTAAGCGCTTTTTTGAATTGTGTTATTATATTCTAAAATTCTTGTCAAATTTAAAGAAAACTATTAAAATAAAAATGAAAACACAGATTATATAGGGAGCGGGGTTATATGTCAATGAACGATTATGTTAATATAACAATGTTTCGTAAATTTTCGTTTTCATATCATAATTGTACAATTGATAGTGACACGATGAAATCTGAAAAACTTGTGAAATTATTTGCTTATCTCCTATCTCATTATCAGCGAACAGTGCCTTCTAATGAACTGATTGAAATGTTATGGTATTTAGATGATGTTGATAATCCTATAGGAGCATTAAAAAATTTAATATATAGATTAAGAGCCTTATTAAAAAAAGAGTTTGGATTTACAGATTTTATTATAACTGGAAAAGGATCGTATGCGATTAATCCGGCATATCATTTAAGAATAGATACAGTTGAATTTGAAAAGTATGAAAAATATTTAAGAGATTCTTCAAAACCAGAATATTTTGAAAAGTTTCTTAATGAATATACAGGGAAGTATTTGGTAGAAATTAAAGAAGATCATAATACTTTATCTAAACGTGTTTATTATCATTCACTTTATATGGATAAGGTTGTTGAGTATGCAAAGCTGTTGGAAGATAAGCAGGATTATGAGAAGATGGAAATAATAGCTAAGCGTGCTATTGAGATTGATAATTTAGAAGAGTCTATTTATGAAATCTGGATTCGTTCTTTATATTTTCAACAGCAGTATAAAAAAGCAAAAGAGATATATAAAGCAACAACTGATTTATTGTATCAGACTTTAGGTGTTAAGCCATCTGAGTCAATGCTGAAATTATATGAGATGATTAAAAAAGAAAGTCATGATGAAGATTTAGATATTATGGAAATTCAACAGGAGCTTTCACGTGATGAAGCTTATGGTGCTTTTCTTTGTGAGTATGGAACATTTAGAGAAATATATACTATGCAATCAAGAATGATGGGAAGATTAGGAATTTGTTCTCAGTTATGTTTAGTTACTATTCTTGATCATTCACAGATTGAGGATCAACATTCCCAAAAAGCTATTGAAAGAATGATGACGAAAGTTCAGGATGCTTTACTCAGTGGACTTCGTATTGGTGATGTTGTATGCAGGTTAAATGTGAATCAGTTTGTTGTTCTTTTGCCTGCATGTCATAATGACGATGCCAAAAGTGTTATGAGTAGAGTTTTACGTAAAATAAAATATTCATTGAATCATACAACATTAACGATTGATTTCATGGTTGGAGAAATCATACCAAAGTAATAAAGCGTGACAAATAAATGAAACAACATATATTGACATACCCATTTTAGACTTACTGCAACAGTGAGTCTTTTTCTTTTTATGATGATTATAGAATGGTCTTTTTAGGTATAATAAACATATGATACATTACAGGGGGTTGAATATTTTGTTAGTGAATTTTGTTTATGATGATGAAGAATTATTAGAACCATATGAGTGGCAGGATGATGATTCTTATGAAGAAATAGAAAATGCACCTCTTTATCATGTTTCAACAAAACAGTTACATGATTTTTTATATGCGAAATTTTATCAATTCAGAGGAACAGATGGTATTTTTATTGTTGGTGATGGTCATTATTGCTTTGTTGTGGATATTAAAAATCATACGATTGTACGTAGAGGAACTTTTTCATGGCAACAAAGACAACAGATTAATGACATATTAAAACAAGAACCGATGACTTTTTTTCAATATCAGATCAAAGATGAAGCTTATGATAAAGAATTTGGTTTAACAAGAAATGAGCGTTTAAAGAAAATGTGTCTAGAAGAAGTTATTGATGAGATTTTTGTGGTCCGTTATGATGTCTTCTTGGAAATATGCCAACAATTTCATATTGAGGGAGAAAATCCCAGTGAAAAATATTTAGCTTTAAAACATAAGATTGAAAAAGGATATACATCCTTGCATGAATTATTGTATAAAGAATTGGTTCAAAAAGGTTAAAAAGCAAACTTCATATTCCTAAGAAGTTTGCTTTCTGTCTTATTTCTTTTTAATTGTAATTCCAATTTTTCTTTCCACTTTGGCTAGTTTCTTTCTTGCGATGATGCGTGCTTTCTTGGCACCTTCTTCTAAAATATCATCTAAATAAGAACCGCTCATAATTTCATGATAACGATTTTGTATCTTCTCAAGTTCTTCTCCTAAAACTTCAGCTAAATCATTTTTAAATTCTCCATATCCTTTACCATTATATTGTTTTTCAAGATCTTCAATAGGACGATTTGCTAATATTGAATAAATTTCTAACAAGTTAGAAATACCTGGTTTATTTTCAGGATCATAATGAATATGACCATCGCTATCCGTCACGGCAGATTTGATTTTCTTTTTAGAAATATTGATATCGTCTAAGATATAAATAGTTCCTTTTCCTAGTTCATCGGATTTGGACATCTTCTTTGTAGGATTTTGTAAATCCATGATACGTCCACCCACTTTAGTCACTAATGGTTCTGGAAGTTTGAAAGTTTCGCTATAACGTGAATTAAATCTTTCAGCAATATCACGACATAATTCTACGTGTTGTTTCTGATCTTCACCAACCGGTACAAAATCAGGATCATACATTAAAATATCAGCATTCATTAATGAAGGATAATTAAATATACCAGCACCAATGACTTCATTTTTGGCTTTCTTATCTTTGTATTGTGTCATACGTGAAAGTTCTCCCATAGACACCATACATCCTAAATACCAACCAAGTTGAGCATGTTCTAAAACATCTGACTGTAAAAATAAAGTGACTTTTTCAGGATCTAATCCAGCAGCAATATACAATGCAATTAAATCTTTCGTATTTTTACGTAAATCTGCAGGCTTTTGATAAATAGTCATAGAATGAAGATTAGCAATAAAAATAAACATTTCATATTCATCCTGATAAGAAACAAAAGGTTTGATAGCTCCAATATAATTACCTAAAGTCACACGACCAGTTGGTTTAATTCCACTTAACATTCTTTTCATCATAACGACCTCCTTTAAAATAAAAAACGTCCTTAAAAAAGGACGTATAAATACGCGGTACCACCTTTATTCATATCATCGATATGCACTCTTGTCTTAACGCGACTCACGAAAAATGACTCATGCCATTTTTAGCTCCAGAATCCCAATTCATTATCGTTCATGGCTTGTTTGCATCACCCACAAGCTTTCTTAACATGAATAGATAACTACTCCATTCTTTCATTGCTGTAAAGTCATTATAGAACGACAAAGATGTAAAATCAATAGAATCATAAAAAATAATTTCATAATTGTTGAAAATGATGTATAATGAGTAAACAAGAGGAGATGATGTAATGATTAGAATTTATACAGCACCAAGTTGTGCTTCATGTAGAAAAGTCAAAGCATGGCTGAAAGAACATCAGATTCCTTATGTTGAAAAAAATATTTTTTCTACATTATTACGTGAAACTGAGTTAAAAGAACTTTTAGAAAGAAGTGAAAATGGAACAGATGACATTATTTCTAAAAGGTCAAAGATTATTAAAGAAAATAAAATAGATTTAGATGATATGTCTATTAATGAATTAATTCATTTTATTCAAGAAAATCCATCTATTTTAAAAAGACCTATTATTATTGATGAAAGACGTTTTCAGGTCGGTTATAATGCTGAAGAAATTCGTGCTTTTATTCCTCGTGAATTGCGTCGTTTACAAGAATGTAATAATAGTGACTTCTGTCCACAATTTACTGATATTAAGGAACAATATTATCAGGATCACAAATGTGATGATGGTTGCGAATAAAAGATAATGAGTCGTTTCTATGCTGAGATAGAAGCGATTTTTATTTTGTGAGAGAATGTTTTATAGTTGTCAAGAAAGTGATATAATATCATGGAGAAATGAGAAATAATGGAGGAAAAAATGATGATAAAAGGGGAACTTGAGAAAAAAATGAAAAAGATGATCATAATTTCTTCTGTTATTGTAGTACTGCTTTTGACTATGAGTATTTTTTTGCGTATTTATTTAAATCATATTGTCAGAAATAATATGATTGACCAAGTTGATAATACTGTTGATAAATACATTCATATAATACAAAAACAAATAGATAATGATTTTCAATTTTTAGATTCTTTTGCTAGTGTTTTACAGATGGAAAATATAACAAACAATCAAGAATTTCCACAGGTTTTAGAAGAAACTAATGAACAAAATGATTTTATAACGATGATGTATTTTGATTTGAATGAAAGGGGAGTTGTTGCCAATTTAAATCAAGAGGTATTGGTCAATAAGCCTTTGACAGATTTTCAAGAAGAAATTCAAAGTGTTGTTTATGATGCTTTAGCTGATCAACGTACTGTATCTGATATTTTTCAAAGTCAATTAACTCATGAAATGATTTATGCTTATGGAATCCCAGTTTATCAAAACAAACAGATTGTGGGAGCTTTAATCGCCACACAAACAGTAGAATTGCTGATGGATGCTGGGCAAGGAAGTGGTATTTTAGGTGGGGATACATATGCTTATCTTGTTGATGAATCTGGTCAAGTTTTAGTCAACTCTCAATATGATATTTTTCATCAGACTTCAATATTTCAACAACCTTTTTTGCAAAAACAAGATTATCAGCAAATGAAAGAACATTTAAAAGATCATCAAGATATAACATTTTCATTTGAATATGAAAATGCACAATATCATGCTCTATTAAAACCCATTGGATTAAAAGATTGGAATCTTTTATGTGTTAATATGTTGGAAAATTCTCACTTGTTTGCTGATAGGAATATGAGAATGGTAGGTTTGATATTTTTAAGTATCATATTGTTAGTTGTAGGATTATTGATTTATGGATATCGTATTATTTTAAAAAACAATCGTGAGTTACAGAAAGTCGCTTATTTTGATTATTTAACAGGAGCGTATAATTTTTCTTATTTTATGACTTTGGGTGAACGATACTTTATGGATAATAAATGTTGTAGTGTGGCTGTTTTAAATATTCATCAATTTAAGTTTTTTAATGAAATTTTTGGACATGATTTGGGAGATCAGTTGTTATGTCATGAAAAGAAAGTGATTGAAAACAATCTACATGATGGAGAATTTTTTTGCCGAGATACAGCAGATCAATTTTATGTTTTTCTATGTGAAACAGAGGAATCCGTTTTATTGACACGCCTTAATCAAATGATGGAAGAGATTATTGAATATATGGATTTATTACACACAAATTATCATTTGAAGATTCATTGTGGTGTGGCGATATCAAGTGAAGAGCTGATTGTGGATAATTGTTTTGAAGATTTAATGGTCAGAGTTATGTTTGCTTTAGCAAAATCAAAGGAAACGCTACTTTCTAATATTTGGTTTTATGATATTGAATTACATAAACAGGAAATAATGGATAATTATATTGAAAGTCATATGGAACAGGCTTTAAAAGATGGAGAATTTCAATTATATTTGCAGCCAAAAGTTGATATGGAAACGGGTCAATTACAAAGTAGTGAAGCTTTAGTTCGTTGGATCACACAAGATAACCAGCAATTGTATCCTAATCAATTTATTCCTATTTTTGAAAAAAGTGGCTTTTGTATGAAATTAGATATGTATATATTTGAACAGGCGTGTCTACAAATTAGAAAATGGATGGATCAAGGTATAGAGCCTATCGGTATTTCTGTCAATCAATCTAAATTATTGTTCTATGAATCTGATTATGTCGAACGATTAAATGCGATTGTTCAAAAGTATCAAGTACCAGCTCATTTGCTGACTTTAGAAATATTAGAAGATTTGGTCATTAATAATGTAGATGCAGTCAATGAAAAGATAGAACAGCTACATCAAATAGGATTTAAAGTTTCAATGGATGATTTTGGAAGTGGTTATTCATCTTTAAATATTTTAGGAAAGATCGATATTGATGAATTAAAGATAGACAGAATATTTTTACAAGAAATATTAGATGGAAAAAATAAGAAAGCTCAAATTATTTTGGAAGAAATTATTAAATTGACAAAAATTTTATCTATTTCTACAGTTGTTGAAGGAATAGAAACAAAAGAATATCATGATTTTGTAAAGTCACTTGGTTGTCATTATGGACAGGGTTATTATTATGATAAACCTATAAGTCAACAAGAATTTGAAATACGATATATGAAAGAAAGGAGATAAACATGTGGGGGATTATTGCAACTTGGCGTATGGCTAAGGAAGGGATTGAAAAAGCTGAAAAAATATTAGATAGTCAAGGTGATGCTGGTGACGCTATTGAAATGGCTATTAAAGAAGTGGAAGATTTTCCTTATTATAAGTCAGTGGGATATGGTGGATTACCTAATGAAGCCATGGAAGTAGAATTAGATGCAGCATACATGAATGGAGATACTTTAAGTGTTGGAGCAGTGGCTTCTCTTCAAGATTTTGCAAATCCTATATCAATTGCCAGACGTTTATCGCATGAAACAGTCAATTGCATGCTGGTTGGTCAAGGGGCTGAAAGTTTTGCCAGTCAGGAAGGTTTTGAAAGAAAGAATATGCTTACGGATCGTGCTAAGATTCATTATAAAAATCGCATCAAAGAAGAGCAATCAAAACTCCAGCCATATGCTGGTCATGATACAGTTGGGATGGTGTGTTTAGATGATTCTGGTAAGATGACAGCAGCGACATCAACGAGTGGATTGTTTATGAAGAAAAAGGGGCGAGTTGGCGATTCACCTATTATAGGTTCAGGTTTTTATGTGGATTCACAAATCGGAGGAGCTTCAGCGACAGGCTTAGGTGAAGATTTAATGAAGGGATGTATTTCTTATGAAATCGTCAGACTCATGGCACAGGGAATGCATCCACAAAAAGCTTGTGAAAAAGCTGTTTTTGAACTTGAACAAAAGTTAATCAAAAGACGAGGGCATGCAGGGGATTTATCTGTTGTGGCTATGAATAAGGATGGAGAATTTGGTGTAGCTACTAATATTGAAGCATTTTCTTTTGTCGTTTGTTTACCACATTTAAAACCAACTGTTTATCTGGTACAAAGAGAAGGAAATCATTGTACCTATCAACCTGCCAGTCAACAATGGCTTGATGAATATATGCAAACACGCATGGCCCCATTGAAAGAAAAGTAGAGGAGATTGTATGAAACCAATAGTAGAAATTTGTTGTGGGAGTTATAGTGATGCTTTAGCGGCATGGAAGGCTGGAGCAACACGCATTGAATTGAATAGTGCTTTATCATTAGGAGGTCTAACACCTTCATTGGCCACACTGAAAATGACAAAGCAAAATACAGGTTTAAAAGTCATAACAATGATTCGCCCTAGGGGTGCTGGTTTTTGTTATGATGAAGAAGAATATGAAGTGATGAAACAGGATGCAAAGATCATGTTAGAAAATGGAGCAGATGGCTTGGCATTTGGATTTTTAGATGCATCAGGACATATTGATGAAAAACGTACCCAGGAATTTGTTGAAATCATCCATGCCTATCATAAGGAAGCTGTTTTTCATCGTGCTTTTGATTGTGTAGATGATCCTTTTCAGGCTATTGAAATATTAATTCAATTAGGTGTTGATCGTCTTTTAACAAGTGGTTTAAAAGCAAAAGCGATAGATGCTCTTGAACTTTTAGAAAAGCTTCAACAGCGTTATGGACAAGATATAGAAATCTTAGTAGGTAGTGGTGTGAATGCTTCAAATGTTTTAGAAATCTTACAGAAAACAAAAGTGCAACAGGTACATAGTTCTTGTAAAGATTGGGTTGAAGATGCTTCAACGATAGCCAAAGATGTTTCTTTTGCTTATGCACCTGCTCCTCATGAAAAAGATTATGAAATCGTCAGTCAAAAATTAGTTGAAAACATACTTCAGCAATTATAAAAACAGTCACTTATGACTGTTTTTATATGCTTCAAAAGCACGTGCAACTTTACTTGGACAATTGTGTTGATAGTGTAAATGATAAGGCTCAATGATTTTTAAAAATTGTGAGAATCCTTGGGTTTCATCATTGACTTCAAATTCTAGTTCATAATCATGTTGATCTAAATAAGTATTTTCATCTAAAGATAAAACACCTTCAGGTAATTGAATATCATAGCGATGGGTTGTTAATGAAAAGGGATGTTGTAATTCATTGATCTTAATGCCATCATTTTCTAAAATATCCGTGATTTCGTTTTTTAAACGATATTGCAAAAATAAATTTTTTTCTGTTTCTGTTAAAGACAGATTGGTTTCTAAACGATGATTTTGATAAGGTCTTTTTAAAGTGAGTTCGTACTGATTGTTTTTGGTACGAATACGTAACATATATTTTTTTTGAGATAAAATAGGATGAGTGAAATAATCGTTGATTTGGATATAATCTTTTGTTATTTTATTTTGATAATCATGAAGAATTTGATGGAAGATATCTTGAGTTAAAAGAATTTTATATTCTATTTCTAATTGTTGCATTGAAATCACCTCACCTTATTTTATCTTGTATTGCATTCTATTGCAATTTTTATATAATATAAATCATAGGTGGTGAAGTTATGAAAACATATGCAATTGTATGTAAACAAGATCAGGAATCTATCACACTCAGTGAAAAATTAAAAGAACAGTTAAATACGTTTTTAACATATAATGAAAAAGAACCAGATATCGTGATTAGCGTAGGTGGCGATGGAACAATGCTTTATAGTGTGCATAAATATATAGATGCGATTGATCGTGTTGCTTTCATTGGAATTCATACAGGAACGCTGGGATTTTTAACTGATTATCAGCGTGATGAATATCTACAGCTTGTTTTGGATATTCAAAATGGACAACATCGTATTTATGAACGTCATTTGTTGGAAGTGTCTTGCTTAGAAGGAACATATTTTGCTTTAAATGAAGTGAGAATTGAAAATAATCGTCGTTCTCAGGTTATGGATGTTTATATTAATGATGAATATTTTGAAACTTTTAGGGGAAATGGTCTATGTGTATCAACCCCAGTAGGATCAACAGCCTATAATAAATCTTTAGGAGGCGCTGTTATTAATACTTGTACAGGATTGATGCAGTTAAGTGAAATTGCAGGTATTCACCATAATGCTTATCGCTCACTAGGCTCTTCTTTGATTCTTGATCAATCGCATACAATTCGTTTTCAGTCACAAAGTTATCAGGGGGCTATTCTTGGCGTTGATCATCTGGTTATTGATTTAAAAGATAAGGATTGTATCTGTGTCAAAATGTCTTCCAAAAAAGCACGTTTTTTACAATATAGAAATGTGTCTTTTACACAGCGTTTAAAAAGGGCATATCTGAATTCATGAAACAATATTGGATTATAGATGAACCTTGTGTTATTGGTGAGTTTCTTTTACGTCATGGAATCAGTCAAAAAGCAATCAAAGCTATTAAAATGAAGGGAGAAATTCTGGTAGATGGAAAACATCAGACAGTTCGATATCTATTGCAGGTTGGGGAAACCTTAACCATTATTTATCCACCAGAAGACAATCATATGGTACCAGTTGAAATACCATTAAAGATTGTCTATGAAGATGATTATTTATTGGTTGTTGATAAGCCTAAGGGATTGCCTTCGATTCCAACTCATCAGCATCCCTATTATACTTTAGCGAATGCTTTAACTTTTTATTATCAGCAAATTCATTTGAATTCAACTATTCATCTTGTTAATCGTTTAGATAAAGATACCAGCGGATTAATGATTGTTGCAAAATATCGTTATATTCATGATAAAATCATGAAAGATCTCCAGCATATTGATAGACGTTATCGTGCTCATGTTAAAGGGATAGTCAAAGCGGGTGGAACCATTCGTTTGCCTATTTATAAAGAAGAATTCCAAATGAAACGTATAATTGATAAACGTGGGAAAGAATCTTGTACGCACTATACTGTCAAAGCTATAAAACATGATAGAACCCTATTAGAAATGAAACTTGAAACAGGAAGAACACATCAGATTAGAGTTCATATGGCTGCTATTAATCATCCTTTGATTGGTGATAGTCTATATGGTGATGGTCAGGGCAATTTTGATTTAGATAGTTATATGGTTGGATTTGTACATCCAGTTACAAAACAAAAGATTGTTATAACAAAAAAACAGGTCTGTTATTGAATCACAGATCTGTTTTTCATAATATTATTTTGAGTGTTGATATCAATAAATAATGCAACTGCAATCATGTAAGATAAAAGTGAAGACCCACCATAAGAAATAAATGGCAATGTAATACCTGTAATAGGTAATAGACCTAAAATCATACCCATATTCCATATCTGCTGAAACAACAGCATGCCAATGATACCAATGGTCATGAACTTATCTTGCTGATTGGTAGAATCAAGACCAATCTTTAAAATGATGATATCAAAAGCAACAATAGCCCCAACGGTAATCAAACCACCAACAAAACCATAATTTGTTAAAATAACAGCAAAGATAAAATCAGTCTGCGCTTCTGGGAAGACTTTAATGACAGATTGGAAACCATGTCCAAACCATCCGGCACTTCCATAAGAAAGTAAAGAATTAAACAATTGATATCCTTCTTTGTTGTATGTGCCTTCAGGATCAAGCCATCCATAAAAACGATCAACTTGATGGGAACTTAAAAACTTTTCAAAAATCTCAGGTTGATAAACAAAGAGATAGGCTCCTATTAACAATATAATACCAATCAAGCCAAAACCAAAAATGAACCATTGCTTTCTAAGACCACTGGAAAAAATAACAAAAGCAGCACCAACTAATAAAATTAAAACAACACCCGTATCATTTTGAAGTAAAACAAGTAAAGCAGGGGGAATGACGACTTTCATACATTTCCAGATATATTTGATTTCTGTTTCTGTCGTATGAATGAGATAATAATCATTGTGTTCTTTTGTGATTCTCGCTAAGGCGATAACGATAGCAATTTTCATGAATTCTGATGGTTGTATACTTAAAAAAGGAAAGTTAAACCATGAGGTTGCACCCCCAGCCGTATTGACCAGAGGAATAATATGATGACCAGGCCATAATCTTGTATAAATAAAATGCTCGATAGCCAAAATAATTAAGAGAACCATCAATATCCAATAGATAATCCAGATTTTATCATAAATCTGATCTTTCCCTATTTTATATATAATAAAAACCATAACTGCAGAAATTATATAAAAAGCGCCTTGTTTTAACCATAATGTTTCAGGATTTCCAACTTTATTAGAAATCATAGGCGTAGCACTTAAAATAGCAAAACAGCTAATCAATGCCAGAATACAAATGATACAAATCAATGGTTGTTCACGACAGAGTTTTTTGATTTGTTCCATGACATTGCTCCTTTCTTTTTTTATCTTCTTATAGTATACTATAAAAAAGAAATACTTCAATTAAAAAAGGATGTGAAAATATGGATGTTGAATATATTTTTGTTGTGATTGCGATTATTTTGGCTTTGATTTTACTTTATTTTGGATTTATTCATTTTATTAAGAATAAACGTTTAGATCAGGAAATGAAATCAACATTACCGATTGAAGAATTATTACAAGCCCTTGGTGGGAAAAACAATATTAAAGAAGTACGCAGCAGTGCTTCTAAAGTTACAGTTGTATTGGATAATCAACAGCTTGTCGATATTGAAAAAATCAGATCTTTAGGAGCAAGTGGAATTGTTGAAGGAAAAGACAGTTTATCAATGATTTTTGGGAGACAGTCAGAAAATATAGAAGCTGATATGAAGAGATATATAGGATAACCTGTATATCTTTTTTTTGTAAAGATTTTGTAAAAAAATCAATTTTTGAAGCATATAAATAGCATTAAAAAAAAGAATCTGTTATATTGAAGTTGTCAAGTTCCAGCGACTCATTTTATGGCAGAAAATTGCGAAAAAAAACAAGTTATTTTATTGTTTCAATAGTATATTAGTGCTATAATGAATGAGAAATAAACAAACAGGGGGTTTAGAAAATGACATTTAAAGAAAAATGGAATGATGCTTGGGATGGTTTCCAAGCAGGGAAATGGAACAAGGAAGTGAATTTAAGAGATTTCATTCAATTAAACTACACACCATATGATGGTGATGATTCTTTCTTGGCTGGTCCTACTCAAAACACAAAAGATTTATGGGCACAAGTTATGGATTTAACTAAGCAAGAAAGAGAAGCTGGTGGAGTTTTAGATATGGATACAAAAGTTGTATCAACATTAACTTCACATGATGCTGGTTATTTAGACAGATCTAAAGAAAAAATTGTTGGTGTTCAAACTGATAAACCTTTCAAAAGATCTTTACAACCATTTGGTGGTATCCGTATTGCGGAACAAGCTTGTGAAACAAATGGATATAAAGTAGATCCAGAAGTTTCTTATATTTTCAGAGAATATAGAAAAACACATAACCAAGGTGTATTTGATGTTTATACACCAGAAATCAGAGCTTGTCGTTCAGCACATATTATCACTGGTTTACCAGATGGATATGGTCGTGGACGTATTATTGGTGACTATCGTAGAGTTGCTTTATATGGTGTAGATAAATTAATTGAAGATAAGAAAAATCAATTTGCGACAACTGAAAAGAGAATGACTTCTAAAGTTATTCAATTACGTGAAGAATTAAGTGAACAAATTAGAGCTTTAGGTGAATTGAAAGAAATGGCTGCAAAATATGGTTTTGATATTTCTAAACCAGCAACAAACTGCCAAGAAGCTATTCAATGGTTATACTTTGGATATTTAGGTGCAGTTAAAGAACAAAATGGTGCAGCAATGTCTTTAGGACGTACTTCTACATTTATTGATATTTATGTAGAAAGAGATTTAAAGAAAGGATTATTCACTGAAGAACAAATCCAAGAATTTATTGATCATTTCATTATGAAATTAAGAATTGTTAAATTCGCAAGAACTCCAGAATATAACTCAATTTTCGCAGGAGATCCAACTTGGGTAACTGAATCAATCGGTGGTGTTGGTGTTGACGGACGTCATATGGTTACTAAGACTTCATTTAGATATTTACATACATTATCTAACTTAGGAACTGCACCAGAACCAAATATGACAGTTTTATGGTCAACTCGTTTACCAGAAAACTTCAAAGCATTCTGTGCAAAAACTTCAATTGAAACTTCATCAATTCAATATGAAAACGATGACTTAATGAGAGTAACTCATGGTGACGACTATGCAATTGCATGTTGTGTATCTTCAATGAGAGTTGGAAAAGAAATGCAATTCTTTGGTGCACGTGCTAACTTAGCTAAATGTTTATTATACGCTATCAACGGTGGTGTAGATGAAAAAACTAAGAAACAAGTTGGACCAAAATATAGACCAGTTGAAGGTGATTACTTAGATTACGAAGATGTTAAAGCTAAATTTGTAGATATGATGTCTTGGTTAGCTGGTGTCTATGTTAATGCGTTAAATATCATTCATTATATGCATGATAAATATGCTTATGAAAGAATTCAAATGGCTTTACATGATAGAGAAGTAAGACGTTATTTCGCAACAGGTATTGCTGGTTTATCAGTTGTTGCTGACTCTTTATCAGCTATTAAATATGCTAAAGTTAAATGTATTAGAGATGAAGATGGCGTTGTTGTTGATTACGAAGTAGAAGGAGATTTCCCTAAATATGGTAACGATGATGACAGAGTTGATGAAATTGCAACTTGGTTAGTTGAAACTTTCATGGCAATGGTACGTTCTCATCATACTTATAGAAATTCTTATCCTACAACTTCAATCTTAACAATTACTTCTAACGTTGTATATGGTAAAGCTACAGGTAATACTCCTGATGGTAGAAAAGCTGGTCAACCATTTGCTCCAGGTGCTAACCCAATGCATGGTAGAGATTCTCATGGTGCTATTTCTTCATTATCATCAGTTGCTAAATTACCATTCAAAGATGCACAAGATGGTATTTCAAATACATTTACTGTCATCCCTGGTGCTTTAGGAAAAGACGACCAAGTTTTCGCTGGTGACTTAGATATCGAATCAATTAAAAACGGAAATCTTGATTAATAGAAAGAAGTGAAAACATGGCCACTCAAAAAGAAATTGATGAACTAGTCAAAATGTTAGATGGTCGCATGAGCTCTGGTTCAGGACATGTTAATGTTAAAGTGAATGAAGATGCTCATATTGAAATGGAAGAAGTCACTGTTGTGTCAAAGATGGATTGTGATAGTGGTGATACTGCTTGTAAAATTCCAAATTTACCAATGGATGACGATGATGAATTTTAAAGGAGGAGAAAATCATGGCTGCAAGTGAACAACAAGTTGAAAATTTAGTTGGAATGTTAGATGCATATGCTTCAAAAGGAGGACATCATTTAAATGTTAATGTTTTAAACAGAGATACATTAATTGATGCTCAAAAACATCCTGAAAAATATCCACAATTAACTATTCGTGTTTCTGGATATGCTGTTAACTTTGTTAAATTAACAAAAGAACAACAAGATGATGTTATTTCTCGTACATTCCACGAAGCAATGTAATGAGGATGAAAAAGGTGCTGAGTTAAGCACCTTTTTTGATGTTATAAAAGAACGAATGAGACTTATTTTTAGTGGGATTTTTGAATTGTCTCAATAAAACAAAAGTTATATATCATTAATGAGAGAGTCGTTTATCGTAATTAGCTGATTCTTATATATACAAAATATAGAAAATCAAACTGATCGTTTGCTTTAATGAAGTTCAAGAAAGAAGTGATGGGATGAAAAATAATAAATTAATACAATTATTTGTATCTACACTTTATTTAAGTGCCTTTACTTTTGGTGGAGGATATGTCATTGTGACATTGATGAAAAAGAAGTTTGTGGATACACTTCATTGGATTGATCAAGATGAAATGTTAGATTTAGTGGCTATAGCACAATCATCACCAGGGGCTATTGCGGTGAATGGAGCCATTGTTGTTGGATATAAAATAGCAGGTATACCAGGATTACTGGTTTCTATATTAGGAACAGTTATTCCTCCCTTTATCATTATATCTGCCATTTCTGTGTTTTATGAAATATTTCAATCGAATATTTATGTTAAATTGGTATTAGATGGAATGCAGGCAGGTGTAGGTGCAGTGATTTGTTCTGTTGTTTATGATATGTCAAAAGATGTTATCAAAACAAGGAACTGGATGAACAATGCTATTATGATGATTGCATTTGTTGTCACATGTTTCTTTAATGTCAATGTGATTTATGTGATATTGATTTGTATTGCTATAGGGATTGTCAGAACGTTTTATCATAAAGGAAGTGATCATGTATGATTTTGCTGGAACTTTTTTTGAGCTTTTTACAGGTGGGATTGTTTAGTTTTGGTGGTGGATATGCAGCCTTGCCATTGATTCAAAATCAGGTGGTGACATTACATCATTGGTTATCACTGAGTGAGTTTACTGATTTGGTCACAATTTCTCAAATGACACCTGGTCCTATTGCGATTAATTCTGCTACATTTGTTGGTCAAAAAATTGCTGGTATATGGGGAGCTATATTTGCAACCATTGGATGTATACTCCCATCATGCATCATTGTTTCTTTGTTAGCTTATTTCTATTTAAAATATAGAAAATTATCTATGTTACAAGGTATATTAGAAACGTTAAGACCAGCTGTTGTTGCGATGATTGCAACTGCTGGTGTGTCTATATTAGTCAGTGCTTTTTTTGGAGAAAATACAGTCCATACTTTATCATCTATGCGCATTGATATGATGATTATATTTGCAATTGGAATGATTTTATTACAGTATAAAAAGATGGATCCTATATATGTGATGATATTATGTGGTATGATGAAACTGATTGAATATTTGATATTGTAAAGAAAATTTTATCTTTAAGTGGACTAAAAAATGTTTTGAAGTCTTCCTTATGAAAAGGAAATGATTGATTATGAAACAATGAGGAATTTAATAGGTGGTATGATTACTTATGTTTCATATGTATGGTTTTAAAGATTATAAGTTTGAAATAATTGTTGATAATGAGTTTTTACTAAAAAGATTTTCTATCACATTTAATGTATTAGATTGGGAAAGTAATGCATTCCAAAATCCTTTAGTTGGCTCTGCCATTATCGTAAAATATGATAGCGAAGATAATACCTAAGTATTAACAAGGCTAGAAATCTTATATGTCATGATATTCTGTGTTGATCGTTTCGAAAATAATTTCTTTGTTTTATTAGATAACCAACATATTGATAGAATCAATGAGATGCTATCTATTCTGTTTGGAAATAATGGGTAGGTCATTTGACCTACCCTTATAAATATAATATATGGATAAGAATGTTTTAAATTTGGTATATAAATGGTATAATTAAAAAAAGGAGTGATTGTAATGGATTTAAATCAAAAAATAGATATAAAAGATTTTCCAAGTTTAAATGACGTTTGCATAGTTCCAAAGAATATTTTAAATGAATTAATCGATTATTATAAATCTAATGAATATATAAAAAAGCATGTAAAAGAGGCAGAAGAAATTGTATTAGATAAGAGAAAAAGTTATACTCATGAAGAAATGATTGCTATATTAAAAAAAGAAGGATTATAGTATGTATAATATCAAATATAATGAAAGTATATTTATATTTGCTCAGGAAAATCATATAGTTATATCTGATATATTGGAACATATAAAAGACAATATCGAAAAATTTCCATATATGTATCCACTATATAATCGTCATGGAGTTAGTAATAAAAATTGTAGAGTTGTAAAAATACCAAATAGAAATTTAGAAATACTATATATTATTTTTGAAGATAATAAGATTGTTGTTATTGAAGATATTGCTTATTTAAACTCATCAGTAAAATTGAAATAATATTTAATCCTATTTAATAGAATTAAATATTATTTTTTTAACTGATAATGATGAGTATATTATTTACATGTTTAAAAGTAGTTATATTATCATTGTTTAAGTTAACAAATTTTATTCTACGCTTACGATAATGTTACATTTTGTTACTTTTTGTTTGAAAAATAAAACATATGAAATGATATTTTATAGAAAATATGTTAAAATAATAAAGAAAGTTGGTGAGATAATGAAAGGATATATTCATTCTTTAGAAAGTTGTGGAACTGTTGATGGTCCTGGAATCCGTTTTGTAGTCTTTTTTCAAGGTTGTCCAATGCGTTGTTTATACTGTCATAACCCTGATACATGGAAACCAAATACGGGAACACAGATGACAGTTGATGAAATTCTCAAAGAATTTAATACAAAGAAAGAGTTTTATAAAAATGGAGGAATCACTTGTACAGGTGGAGAGCCAATGATGCAATTAGATTTCTTGATAGAATTATTTGAAAGATGTCGTGAAGAAAATATTCACACATGTCTAGATACGTCAGGGATTACTTTTCATGAAAATCCTGAATATTTAAAGAAATTAGATCGTTTGTTAGCTTCAACAAATTTAATTATGTTAGATATTAAACATATTGATCCTGAAGAACACAAAAAGTTAACTGCACAACCTAATGATATGATATTAAAATTTGCTAAATATGTAGATGATAAGGGTATTGATTTATGGATTAGACATGTTGTTGTGCCAACAATTACACAAAATGATGAATATTTATATCGTTTAGGTCAATTTATCGCAACCCTTAAACATGTCAAAGCTCTAGATGTTTTACCATATCATACTATGGGTGTTGCTAAATATAAGAACTTAGGTATTGATTATCCATTGGAAGGTATTCCACCATTAGATAAAAAAGACGCCGTCACAGCAAGAGAAGTTGTTTTAAAAGGTATGAAAGATGCACTCAATCATAAATAGACACCCATGTGTCTATTTATTTTTAAAGGAGAATATTCATGACTATACAGGAATTACAGAAACAATTAGATGAAATGTATGCCAATAATGAATTGGATGAAGCTTATGCTTTTTTAGTTGAACAAGTCAATCTTGCTGTTCAAAGACAGGATAATGCAACAATTTTGTTTTTGCTTAATGAAATGATAGGTTACTTTCGTGTTACTTCACAGTTTCAATCTGGGAATCAGATTGCTTTACAGATATTTAAAATTCTTGACATGTGTGGACTTGAAGAAACGATTGATGGTGCTACATCATATATCAATATAGCCACTTTTTATCGTGTACAGGGAAAATATCAGGAAGCTTTATCGCTTTATCAAAAGACAGAAAAGATTTATCATCATGAATTAGAACCACAGGATGAACTTTATAGTGCTTTTTATAATAATTTAAGCCTGTTATATCAGGAAATGGGTGATTATCAGCAAGCTATTGACATGCAAAAGAAAGCATTGGCGATAGTTGAACAACTGGATGATTATAGAATTGAAGAAGCTATTACTTATACAAATCTTTCACAAATGTATTTAAGTATCAATCAAAATGATAAAGCTCAAAAATGTTTACATCAGGCGATCTCTCTTTTTCAACAATATGGACCTCATGATCCACACTACTTTGCTTCATTAGCGACGCTAGCACAAAGCCATTATATGCAAAAAGATTATGTAAAAGCTTTAGATATTTATCATCGTGTCTTACATTTCATAGAGAGTGTCTATGGACAAAATAAAGATTATCAGACAATTCAAAAGAATATCGACAGAATTCAAAAAGAAACGGAGACAATCAAAGGTTTAGATTTGTGTGAAGCTTTTTATCAACAATATGGCAGAAACATGATAGAAGAAGAGTTTTCAGAAATTAAACCATATATGGCGGTTGGATTATTGGGAATGGGATCAGATTGTCTGGGCTATGATGATGAGATTTCTCATGACCATGATTTTGGACCTGGTTTTTGTATTTTGCTTCCTCATGATATTTATCAGCAGTATCATAAACAGATACAGGCCAGTTATCAAAAGCTACCACAAGAATTCATGGGTATTCAAAGATTAACCTCAGCTCATGGAAATGGAAGAGTCGGTGTTTTTGAAACTGAAAGCTTTTTTAAACAGTTTTTAAGACAAATACCACAAACTTTAGATGATTGGTTATATGCTGATGAAAATGCTCTTTTAGCTTGTACAAATGGACGTATTTTTGAGGACAATTATGGTCAAGTGACTCAAATCAGACAATATTTAAGTTATTATCCAGAAGATATCCGTATTAAAAAAATAGCCCGTTGTTTAGCTAAAATGGCACAATCTGGTCAATATAATTATGCCAGATGTATGCAAAGAGAAGATGAAGTTGCTGCGACGCTGGCATTGAATGAGTTTATAGATCAGACATTATCTCTTCTCTATTTACTGAATAAAAAATATAAGCCTTATTATAAATGGAGTTATTATGGATTAAAAGATTGTACATGTTTACAGGCAGTCACACCACTGCTTTTACAATTGGTTCAATTGCCATCTCAAAAGCAACATTGGCCTCAAAAGAACAATATTATTAATACTGATGATCAAAAAGTTGTGTTGATTGAAAAAATATGTCAGTTAGTCATTGGTGAACTTCATCGACAAGGCTTATCGACAAGTGATGATGATTTTTTAGACAATCACACAATGGAAGTCATGTCACATATTCAAGATGATTGTATACGCATGAAACATGTTATGGAGGGATAGAAAATGGTTGATGAAATTGTACAATTAGAATGGGATTTTTTTCAACAGGTTCATCATATTGATGGCCGTGCCAGTTGTCAGGATGATTTTGAAACATTTTATCTACAAAGAAAAAGTCAGTTTGAAGCTTTTTATCAAAATGTTCAAAAAGCTTGTCTACAAGATTTAAAACTAGCTCAACAAATAGGGAGAAATCCAGTCATGGAAAAATATGCCTATATGATGGAAAGTACGGATCCAGAATATTTTGATACGATTCGAGATCAGTTACCTGCTGTTGATCAACAAAAGAAAGACTTTATTAATGCTTTATGTGATATTGAAGTATCAATGCGTGAAGATATGAATGATCAATATCCTTATTTATTATCTCAAGCCCGTTTCACTCATTCTTTGGAAGATGAAAAAGATGATACCTCATTTGAAACTTATTTAAGAGGTGAATTAATGACTTATAGTGATGAAACATTATATTTATATGGTCAAATGGTTTTGGATATGGTTCAAAAGAATGAAAATTTAATTGAAAAAATATTAATGAATACAGTGAAAGCTTATGGCTATGCCTCTTTAGAAGATGCAAATAAATTTATAATGGATAGTGAAAAGAAATAGAAGTCAATATCAAAATGTGATAAAATAATAGTAGGGAACTAAAAAGGAGGAATATAATCATGAAAATCTTATTGTGTTGTTTGGCTGGTGTAACATCTACTTTGTTTGCTTCAAAATTAAAAGATGCTGCTTCAAGAAAGAGAGTTGACGCAACAGTTTGGTCTGCTTCAGAACATGCAGTAGAATATTCAAGTAATCTTGCTGATGTTATTCTTGTAGAACCTCAATTAAAAGGATCATATGAAAAAATCAAAGCAGACAACCCTGATAAACCAGTCATTTTAATTAGCGATGATGATTTTAAGAATTTCAATGCACAAAAGATTTTTGATATGGCATATGATGCTTGTCAAAAATAATAGGAATAATCAAGAATGAATAGCTTAGCTATCCATTCTTTTTAGATGTGTTATGAAAAAGATTATTTATTGTCTTATTTTTTGTCTTTGTCTGATGGGATGTCAATCAAAAACATTAAGTGAAAAAGAAGATTTAAAAATCATTGTCGCAAGTGATATACATTATTTTTTAAAGGATTATTATCAGGATTGTGAATGGTTTGAAGATTCCATGTTATATGGTGATGGCAAGATGGTCACTTATGGCGATGAGATTGTGGATGCTTTTGTACAGGCGGTTATCCAGGAAAAGCCTGATCTTGTTGTTTTGACAGGTGATTTAAGCTTTAATGGGGAAAAAGGCAGTCATCAGAAATTGGCTCAAAAACTAGAACAATTAAGAGAAAAGAATATTCAGGTTGCTGTTATACCAGGAAATCATGATATTGATAATATCTATACAAAAGGTTATGGTCAAGATGATTATTTTGATGTGGATAATATTAATGCTAAGGATTTTCAGGATATTTATCAAAATCTAGGTTATCATCTGGCAACTTCGAAACATGATGAATCTTTGAGTTATCGTATTGATTTGAATCCTGATTTTGCCTTGTTGATGATGGATTCGAATGCACATGAACAAACAGAAATGACGTTAGGAGCAAGTGGATTTTTTACAGATTCAACTATGCAATGGTTAGAAAAGCAGCTTCAGGATATTCAAAAAGATGGCAAAACGCCACTCGTTGCGATGCATCATAATTTAGCGATTCACAATGAATTGTTAAATAATGGATATACCATTAATGATCATGAGAAGATTGCAAAACTGTTTTCTCAATATCATGTTCCATTTGTATTAAGTGGACATATACATTGTCAAAATATTAAAACGATTCAGGGAATCTATGATATTGCGTCTTCATCATTATTGGATGCTCCACTTCAATATGGCATTATTGAATTGAATCAGGATCAAATGAACTATCATACCCAGTCATTATCAATTTCAGTCAATGCAGATGAGTATTTTGATACAGTTTCTGCAAATAAATTCGGTAAATCTTTACAGGGAATATCAGATACTCAAAAAAGAACAGCAATTCAAGATGTATTGGTGAAAGCCAATCGTTACTATTTTACTGGTAACATCAATCAATATGTAGATGAACTTCGCTCTAGCGATGGTTATCAATATTTACAAAATGAAGATTTAAGTTTTTATCAACAGTATTTAGAAAGTATGTTAAAGGAAACAGAGTCTTCACAGTCATTACAATTATCACTTACAATGAAGAAATAACTTTTGACTAGAAACAAGTTGTGATAAAATAAAAGAAGATAATAAGGAGGAAGAAAAATGAGATTAGGTGCAATTGAAGCCGGTGGAACAAAGTTTGTTGTTGCGATTGGAGATGAAAATGGAAATGTTTTAGAAAGAGATTCTTTTCCAACAACAACACCACAAGAAACAGTTGAAAATATTTTTAAATTTTTTGATGGAAAGGACATTGAAGCTTTAGGATTAGGATGTTTTGGACCTATTGATCCTGACTTAAAGAGTCCAACATATGGATATATTACAACAACACCTAAACCAGGATGGACAAACTATAATATTGTAGGAGCTTTACAGGAACATTACCCTAATTTGCCAATTGGTTTTGATACAGATGTGAATGGTGCAGCACTTGGTGAAGCATACTTTGGTGCAGCCAAAGGATTAGATAGTGCTTTATATTTAACAATTGGAACAGGAATTGGTGGAGGAGCCATTGTGGAAGGAAACCTTGTTCATGGTTTACTACATCCAGAAATGGGACACATGATTCTAGAACAAAGAGAAGACGATACTTATAAAGGAAAATGTCCATATCATGGAACTTGCTTTGAAGGTTTAGCAGCAGGACCAGCCATTGAAGAAAGATGGGGAATAAAGGGAAGTGAATTACCTGAAGATCACCCTGCATGGGATTTAGAAGCATGGTATATTGCTCAGGCATTAGCGATTTATGTTTTAACAATTTCACCAAAGAAGATTATTTTAGGTGGAGGAGTTATGCATCAAAAACAATTATTCCCAATGATTCATAAATATCTTCAAGAAAGATTAAATGGTTATGTTCAAAAAGATGAAATTACAACAGATGCTATTCAGGATTATGTTGTATATCCAGGATTAGGAGATAATGCAGGTGTTTGTGGTGCATTAGCACTTGCAAAAATGGCTAACGAAAGATAAGGGAGTTCATCCCTTTTTCTTGTTTTTAAGACTTGACAGCATATTTTTCCAGTTATAAAGTATAGAATAAGAAAATGGAGGAAATCAAATGAGTAAAAAATTATATAGATCAAAACGCGATGTCATGGTATGTGGTGTCTGTGGTGGAATTGCTGAATATTTTGACATTGATCCTACAATTGTCAGATTAATTGCAGTTGCGCTTATTTTAAGTTGGGGTACAGGTCTATTTGCTTATTTAATAGGTGCTGTTATTATCCCTAAAAATCCATATCAATAATAGGATTGATTTCACTTTTAACAATAAGGTATTCTATCTTATTGTTTTTTATTTGATAAAAAAAGATATCCTCAAGGATATCTATAAAAATAATATATCAGATTTGTTTTGACTTTATGATTTTTTATGAAAAGAAAACTGTGTGGGAATACATTTTCCACGAGGGTTATCCAGATGATATTGTTGTGCCCATTTTTTAAAATGACGATCTAAATATTTGGTACGTGCATAGTTATCTGGCATATCTGTATATAATTGAAGAATATGCAAAGGATCATTGATTGGAATAGGAAAAGATGAAACTGTCTTGAAAAATGAAAGAAGGGTATCATGATTCATGATTTGAAAAGCATATTCTTCTTTGGGTGTGATGATATTGATATCCACATAGTAATTCATATAGATGCTTAAAATGTTTAACATTTGCATCATAGAGCACATGGAAATATTGATTTCCTGGATATCCTGAAATGCAATGGAATAGTCTTGAAAATATATGTGACTATGATCCCAAAGTAATAATTCATAAGCACTTTTGATATCATCGTCTTGAGTGAGTTGTACCTGATAACGTGTTGTCATAATGATTCTCCTTGATAATTGAAATGATGTGGAATGATGACACATAAGGATTGTTTTTTAACACTGACATGAATTGGAAAGGTTGTTCCTTTTTCTCCATCAACATCGTATATAATATCCTTATCACATTCAATAGTTAATTCTTTAGCTTGTACATAAGTAATAAAAGGACTCTTTTCATGACTGTTTAATTTATAATCTTTAAATAAAGAAATTAAATCTGTAGTAGAACAATTTTTAATAATTAATAAATCTAATTGACCATCTTGAACATTCGCATGAGGTGTAATGTCTTTAAAGCCACCTACCTGTGAAGTGTTTGTAATAATAAACAGTTTGGCATCTTCTTCAAAAGTTTGATCATCAGCAGTGATTTTTAAATGCAATGAAGTGTGCAGTTGGGTAGGTAATTGTCTTATACCACTGATATAATAAGCTAAAGGACCAAATCTTTCTTTATCAGCTTTTGAAACTTGAAAACTAATATCACTAAACATGCCTCCAGCAATCACATTTGCAAAATAATGTTCATTCACTTTTCCAATATCTACTTTCATTGTCTGAAAATCTTCAATCATTTGAATAAAATCATCAGTATCATGAGGTAAATGTAAATGGTTGGCAAAGTCATTCACTGTTCCTCCTGGTAATATCGCAAGAGGAGTCTGTAAATGGTTTTCAATAAAACCATTAATGATTTCATTGACTGTGCCATCACCACCAACACTGACCACAAAATCATAATCATCATCTTTTAATTTTAAACAATATTGATAAGCATCATCTTTCTTTTCCGTATAGAAGACATCAATTGTAGAAACCAGCGTTTTTAAAATCATTTGACCAATGATCTGATCCAGTTTTTTTTGAATTGTCTTTGTGCCGGCACTGGGGTTAATGATAAATAAACATTTCATAATGAACACTCCTTATTTTTATTTTACCATTAATCAAAAAGAAGATAAACCTAAAATGGAATATCTTCTTTCGCATAGACATTATTACGGATTAGTCTTAATAAAAGTTCAACACCTTTTTTCATCATATGAATAGAAACAAATTCATAAGGACCATGACAATAGAAGCCACCTGTTCCAAGGTTAGGACAAGGAAGTCCTGAAAATGAAAGACGGGCACCATCTGTTCCACCACGAATAGGTGTAATACGAGGCTGTAAGCCAATATCCTGCATAGCAATTTCAACCTGTTCTACAATATGAGGATGATCTTTGATAACATCTTTCATATTGAGATATTGTTCATGCATCGTGATATGAATAGCTTCATAGCCATAAAAACTATTCAAATAAGCTTGGATACGCGAAAAATCATTAAGCTGTTGTTTCAGTTTTAAATAATCATGGTTACGTACAATATATTCTAATCGTGTCTGTTCACAATTTCCCTGCATATGTGTTAAATGATGGAATCCTTCATATCCTTCAGTGAATTGAGGTTTTTGCCCAGATGGCAACATGTGATGAAATTCCATAGCCACTTCCTGTGAATTCACCATTTTGTCTTTGGCACTGCCAGGGTGAATGCTTTTTCCAATGATTTCAACAAGTACCTGATAGGCATTGAAGTTTTCAAAGTGAAATTCATTAATATCGCCACCATCAATTGTATAGGCATAGTCAGCCTGAAAAATATCAAGATCAAAATGTTCAGTGCCACGTCCGACTTCTTCATCAGGAGTAAAGGCAATCATAATATCATTATGTTTAAATTCAGGATGTTTATACATATATTCCGCCATACTCATAATAATCGCAATTCCAGCTTTATCATCACCACCTAAAAGTGTTGTTCCATCAGTTGTAATCAGATCATGTCCAATCACTTTATTTAAATCAGGGAATTCTCTTGGGGATAATAAACGGTCATTTTGAAAAGGAATGTCTTGTCCTTTGTAATGACGAATGATTTGGGGATGAATGTGTTCACCACTGGCATCAGGGGAAGTATCCATATGGGCAATAAAGCCTATAACATCACCTTGATGATCATTGTTAGATGGAATCTTTCCATAAACAACACCATATTCACTCATTTCTACATCAACCAATCCTAAAATACGCATTTCTTCTATTAAAAATTGAGCAAATTCTTTTTGATTGGCAGAAGAAGGTGAAGTGGTTGAATATGGATCAGATTGTGTTGGGAAACTGACATATTTTAAAAATCTGTTTTCTATTTTCATTTTTCATAACCTTCTCTCTTTATCATGATTATATCATAGGAATCATATTTTTTACTAGCCAAATGTCATGAATATGATTATAATAGGGAGCGGAGGTTAAAAAGATGGCAAAATATTATGCAGTGAAAAAAGGAAGAAAAACTGGTATTTTTTCGACATGGGAAGAATGTCAGTCAATGGTGAATGGTTTCAAGGGAGCAGTATATAAATCATTTCCTACATTCAATGAAGCTCAGGCGTATTTAGATGAACAGCCTCAATCTTTTGATGGTTATGGACTGATTGCATATGTAGATGGCAGTTATAATCAAAAGACAAAAGAATATGGTTATGGCTGTATTTTAATTGAAGGCCAAAAAGTGATTTTGAAAGTCAATGGTAAAGGCAGCCATCCTGATTATGTCAGTATGCGTAATGTGGCTGGTGAAATTGCGGGTGCACATCAGGCAATCTGTTATGCGATTGAACATTGCTATTCTATGATTTGTATCTATTATGATTATGAAGGTATAGAAAAATGGGCCAATCATCAATGGCAGGCCAATCGCCCTGGAACAAAGGCTTATCAGTCATTTATTGATGCCAGTCGTCAAAAGATTGATATTCGCTTTATAAAAGTTTTGGCACATAGTGGGGACTTCTATAATGAGATGGCCGATCAGTTGGCTAAAAAAGCAGTAGGTATAGCATGAGTGAAAAAATAACTGTTTTTGATATTGAAGTTTTAAATCAGGATCCCGCGAGTTTATGTGCCATTGGTATTGTAGAAATTCAAAATCAAGAAGTCATTTCAACATATTATGCCTTAGTGAAACCTAAAAATTTAAGTTTTGATAGCTATCGCTATAAAATACATCAAATTAGACCTCAATCATTGTATAAAGAAAAAACATTTGGAGAAGTATGGAAAGACATTCATCATTATTTTGAAAATACGATTGTTGTTTCTCATGATATTCAAGGTGATATGATGAATTTAAGGGCAGCCTTGAAACAAAACCATATTCCATATCCACGACTACTTATGTCCTGTACAAATGTTTTGGCACATCTTGTTTATCCAAATCTTCAAAAATATAATCTTAAAGATCTATCTCAAATGAATGGTTTTGCATTTCAGGCTCATCATGCTTTAGAAGATGCGAAAGCTTGTGCTTATCTGTTGATTCAAATGATGGAACGTGAAGATGTAGACAGTTTATATGCTTTGCATCAGAAGTATCATTTAGAATTTGGGGAGATGAAGGAAAACTATTATCGAAATATTATGTCAGCTGAATCAGCAACGCAATTATTAGAAATGAATCAAAAAGAAGATGCTTTGTTGTATCATCAATCAATCTGTTTTACTGGTAAATTATCTATGCCTCGAGAATTATTGGAAGAAAAAACAAAAGAAGTCTGTGCCTTATCAACCAATCAGGTCAGTACCCAAACCAATTATCTGGTTATTGGTGGTAAAGGTTATCATAAAGTACGTTTTAGCAAAGACAATAAAAAAGTTCAGAAAGCTTTACAGTTAATGAAACAGGGACAAGATTTAAGAATTATTCATGAAAAAGAATATTTAAAGCTTTTAGAGGGGAGAAAAGAATGTCTATAAATATAAGAGTGGCTAAAAAAGAAGATGCTCGTGCTATTTTAGATATTTATGCTCCTTATGTTCTATCGACCAATATTACTTTTGAATATGATGTTCCTTCTTTAGAAGATATGACAAATCGTATTTGTCAAACTTTAGATTCATATCCTTATTTAGTTGCAGAAGTTCAAGGTCAGATTGTTGGTTATGCTTATGCCTCTTCTTTTCATAGTCGAGCTGCTTATCAATGGGGGAGTGAATTATCTATTTATTTAGATCAGCATTATCATGGACAGGCGATTGGAAAAAAACTTTATCAGGTTTTATTGGCACTGTTAAAGTGCATGCATATTCAAAATGTCTATGCCTGTATTACTCATCCCAATGTCAAAAGTGAAAGATTTCATGAATCATTACAGTTTCAGTATGTGGGATGTTTTCATCGTGCGGGATATAAAGCCAAACAATGGCATGATGTCATCTGGATGGAAAAAGCTATTGGAGATCCTCGTCATGTAGAATCTTTTATTCCTTTTTCGAAGCTATCCCTTCAACAAATTGAATCATGTCTAGGTTTATGTTATGATAAATAAAATGAGGTGAAAAAAATGGATACATTAATTATCGGAAGTGGTTTTGCTGGAAGTGTTGTGGCGAGAGTTTTAGCCCAGCGTGGTGAAAAAGTCAAGATTATTGAAAAAAGAGATCATATAGGTGGAAACTGTTATGATGAATATGATGAATATGGTGTTCTGGTTCATAGATATGGACCTCATATCTTTCATACAAATAATAAAGAAGTTTATGATTTTTTATCACGTTTTACAAAATGGTATGATTACCGTCATGAAGTTGTTGGAAATGTTTATGGAAAGATTATTCCAATTCCATTTAATTTGAATACATTAATGATTGTTTTTGGTCAAGAAAAAGGTGAACGTCTTAAAAAGGAATTGATTGATGCTTATGGTGAAAATGCAAGAGTTCCTATTTTAGAATTACAGAAGAATCCATCACAGGGAATTCAGGAAGTGGCTCAATATGTTTATGAAAATATATTTTTAAAGTATACAATGAAACAATGGAATCAAAAACCTGAAGAAGTTGATCAAAGCGTCACTGCCAGAGTACCGGTTTTGATTTCTAATGATAATCGTTATTTTCAAGATCAATATCAGGGAATGCCATTAGAAGGATATACAAAGTTATTTGAAAATATGTTGAATCATGAAAACATAGAAATTGAATTAAATAAGGATGCCAAGGAAGATTTATCTTTTGATATGCAAACACATCAGGTTTATTATCAGGGACAATTGTGGCAGGGAAAAATTATTTTTACAGGTGCTATTGATGATTTCTTTGATCATTGTTTAGGAAGATTGCCATATCGTTCATTACGCTTTGAGTATGAACATTATCCTGAAGATCACTATCAAAGTCATGGTGTTGTCAATTATACCGTCAGTGAAGATTTTACACGTATTACAGAATTTAAATATTTAACAGGTCAAGAGATTTCTGGAACAACTATTGTTAAAGAATATCCAGAAATATATCGTAATGAAACTCAAGTTCCTTATTATGCTATTTTATCTCCAGAAAACTTAATGATGTATCAAAAATATGTGGATTATGTCAAACCATTTTCTCACTTTTACTTGTTAGGGCGTTTAGCACAATATAAATATTATAATATTGATGGCATTGTAGAAGAAGCTTTAAAACTTGTTAAAACATTGTAGGAGGATGTTATGAAATATTTAAGTATTGCGATTCCATGTTATAACTCACAAGATTATATGGATAAAGCGATTGAATCATGTTTAATTTTAAAAGATGATGTAGAAATTATTATTGTTGATGATGGTTCTAAAGATAGAACAGCCCAGATTGGTGATGACTATGCCTCTTTATATCCTGATACAATCAAATGTATACATCAGGAAAATGGGGGACATGGTCAAGCTGTAAATACAGGTTTAAAAAATGCAACAGGACTTTATTTTAAAGTTTTAGATAGTGATGATTGGTTTGACCAGTCTTCACTTGTTAAAGTGATAGAAACAATTAAACAGTTACATCAAAAAGATCAAGATGTCGATATGTTCATTGCAAATTATGTATATGAAAAACCAAGTGCCAATAAATCTAGTGTGATTAAATATACAAATGCATTGCCACAAAATAGAACATTCAGATGGTATGATTTAAAACATTTTTACCCACAACAGAATTTATTAATGCATAGTGTTATTTATCGTACACAGTTATTAAGAAATTGTAATTTACAATTGCCAAAACATACATTTTATGTTGATAATTTATTTGTTTATCAGCCATTACCTTATGTCAATACACTGTATTATTTAAATGTTGATTTATATCGTTACTATATTGGTAGGGAAGATCAGTCTGTTAATGAAAAAGTGATGATTTCACGTATTGATCAACAGATTAAAGTCAATAAGATGATGATTGATTGTTGTGATGTGATGAAATTAAAGAGTCGTAAACTGAGAAACTATATGGTGAAATATTTAACGATGATTACAACTGTATCAACAGTTTTACTGATTAAATCAGGAACACCTGAACATTTACAAAAGAAAAATGAATTATGGCAGTATTTAAAAAATAAAAATCCTGAACTTTATAAAGCTGTTAAACATACATTTTTAGGTTCTATGATGGAAATGGATGGACATGTTGGTAAGAAAATGATTACAACAGGATATGCTATTTCTAGAAAGCTGTTTGGATTTAATTAATGAAGAATTTGTTATATCGTTATCGTCATGCATGGGTATTTACATATTTTATTCTTTATTTACCATGGTATTTTGGATTACAGTTAAGGGATATTTCTTTTCATGATGTTTATACAAGTATAGATGCATGTATACCTTTTGTTTCATGGTTTATTTATCCTTATATTTACTGGTTCCTTTTTGTAGCAGGGACAATTGCCTATTTGTTTTTTACACATCGTCGTGATTTTTATAAATGTGTTGCATTTTTGTTTATAGGAATGACCATTTGTTTGATTATTTTTACAATATATCCAACAAGTTTTGATCATCGTCCTGTGATTGAACAGAATTCTTTATCTATGAATCTTGTTCAGTTTATTTATCATGCTGATAAGAGTCAAAATGTATTTCCTAGTATTCATGTCTATAATTCTATTGGATGTGCATTGGCTTTGATATTGTGTCCAGATTTTAAACAATCTAAAGGTATAAAAATATTTGCATCTGTTTCAGCTATTATGATTACTTTATCAACGATGTTTATTAAACAGCATTCTATATTGGATGCTGTGGCAGCAATATTATTGGCTATTATTTTATATATTCTGATTTATAAAAAAGATATTTTTCAGATAGAAAAACGTGTTTCTCTCAAGTAGAGAAACTTTTTTTTAATATGATAAAAGTCAATACAAATAGATTAAATTCACATATGATAATATAAAAATGATAATATGATTTGTGTATAGGGGTATTTTATGGTTAAATATAAAGAAAAAGAGAAGGTGAAGAATATGGAAAAAACATTAATTGATAGAATATTAGAAATGGATCCAGCAGCACGACATCCTTTGAATGTCATTGTGAACTATCCTGGATTACATGCTATGTTTTTATATCGTATTTATCATTTTTTATGGAAATGTCACTTCAAGCTCATTGCACGTCTATTGAGTCAAATTGCGCGTTTTTTAACAGGGATTGAAATTCATCCTGGAGCAACTATTGGAAAACGTTTCTTTATTGATCATGGAATGGGAGTCGTTATTGGTGAAACAACAATCATTGGAGATGATTGTACTTTATATCAGGGTGTGACATTAGGGGGAGTTGGAACTGGTGAACATAAAGTCAAAAGACATCCGACTTTAAAAAATAATGTCATGGTATCAGCTGGGGCCAAAGTCATTGGGGATGTCACGATTGGTGATAATAGCATTATTGGGGCTTCTTCAGTAGTATTAAAAGATGTGCCAGCTAATTGTACAGTTATTGGTATTCCTGGCAGAATTGTAAAGGAAAATGGTGAAAGAGTAGATAAAGCATTATAAACTATGATGCTATATGATAACTTATAGTATTGTTTTTGTATGAGATGAATTCATTTATTTATATTTTATTCATAAAAAACCTCCTGCTTCATAAAAATGAAATAGGAGGTTTTATTGATGTCTATTGAGATACAGGCAGCTTTATATTATTATGATTTGGGTTTGTTAAAGAGAGAAAATCATTTATATTGTTTAGTAGATTTAAAAACAGGTGAGTGGTATGAAAAAATGACGATTTATTATATTGAAATATTGCTGAAAAGATGGAATCAGTATCGAATGTCTATTCAATGATTGAATTCAAGTATATAACATGTTAGAATAAAGCATGTTAAAAGTTGAAATGTCCACGTAGCACAGCTGGATAATGCAACTGCCTCCTAAGCAGTAGATCGGGTGTTCGAATCACCTCGTGGACGCCAATACTACTTATTTACAGGGAGATTTCCCTGTTTTTATATAGATAACTGCTTGCAATTATAAAAAATATATTTAAATAAATCAGTCCTCTCATCAGATATTTATTCCTGAATAGAGGACTCATTTTTTAGTTAGACTAACTCAAATTTATTTATATATCCATTTTTTTATATTCTGCAAAGAAAAACAATGGCAAATCTTTGTTTTTAGATTTCCCGTCATAGGTAATCGGTTCTTCTACATGAACAAGGATTAATCCAACATCACAAGCAACATTTAAATAGTATGATAAAGGACGATGGAAATGTGCAGTTTTCCCCCAGAATTCATTAGTCAATTCATAGACACTAATATATTTTTCAAGGAATTTAGCATACGCATAACCATCCTTATTTTTAAGCCAACAACCATCATAAAAGGCTGGATGGACAATTGAGTAATAGAAAATACCGCCAGGTTTTAATAATCGTTTACACTCACGAAATACCAATTCAATATCATCAATATCCATGAGCACCTGATTACAAAAAATCATATCAAAGCTTTCATCTGAAAAATTGAGTTTCTTTGTCATATCAACCATTCGAAAATCACAACTTGGATAACGTTGGCTTGCTAATGCCAGCATAGCTTTTGAAGCATCAACTCCAATGATATTAGCACCAATACTTTTAAAGTAATTTGTATAAAAGCCATATCCACAACCAAAATCTAATACTTTTTTGGTTTTTTAAATTATAAAACCTTTTCTAAACAACAGCTTTGTTGCTAGCTACATATTCTGATTGTTCTTGATCTTCTGTATACTTTTGGGCTGCATCATTCCATTGGGCAATAATATCACGCATGAGATTTCCCCCCCCTTTTTTTCGTTTTATTTATCATTATTCTTAGCTATCATTATATACTTTCATCTATTTCGATTCAATAAAACGACGAGATTGCAATAAACATTTATGAATAGCTCAACACAAAATGAGTGTTCTATGCTTGAGTTTGTGGTGATAGATTATTCACTTGTATCATTACTTTGCTATGCTATTGAATTTGACGATAAATGAGTTTATATGACTAACAACAGATATGAAGATGAAGATAAAGACAAATATAAGATTCTTTTCGAATTAAAAATGAGTTAAAGATAAAATATTTTATTGTTTAATAAAGGTTTATATGTATTGAAATATTTGTATGATTATGATGAAACAATCTGAAAAGGTTGTTTTTGTTTATGATCATCTTTTCTTTAACCTGTTTATAAGAAAAAGAGCAACGCCAATTTTTATTAAGTCAGGCATAATAAAGGGGATGACACACAATCCTAAAACGGTAGATAATCCAATGACACCTGAATGTTGGGTATAGATCATCATAAACCAAGCAGTACCAAAAGCATAACATACAATCAAACCTGCTATCATAGAAAAAGCTAGGACGATTTGATTTCTACCCATGATTGTCTCTATTCCCCACATCAATAATGCTGATAATAAAAAGCCCATAATATAACCACCTGTTGTACCTAGAAGAACACTTACGCCACCAGTCAATCCAGCAAATACAGGAATTCCAATAGCCCCAAGAAGGATATATGTCAAAACTGTCAATGTTCCTCTTTTACCACCTAAAAGACCAACTGTCGTAAAGACACCCATTGTTTGTAGAGTAAACGGAATACTGGCAGGAATGGAAATCCATGAACAAATAGAAATCATGGCAGTGAAAACACTCATATAGACAATATCTCTGGTTTTATTTGAATCAGTATCTTTTATATATTCCATTGTTTATACACCTCTTTCTAGTGAAGACAGTAGTCATCATAACAGATGTTTCTTCTATTGTAAACTATAAAATGTATTTTGGTTTACAATAAAATGTATAGTACTAGTTATTTGTAGAAAAAAAGAACTTTATGATTTGACTCAATAAAGTTCTTTTCTGTATGTATTTTTTAAAATGCCATTTTATAGCTATCTTTACCAAAACGCTTGATATATTCCTGATCATTATTAGCCAGTCTTAATTTCATCATGACATTACCAATCAAAGCTGGAATGGATGTACCATCTTCATATATTGAAGAACCCCAAACCTGTTCAAATAAATAAGAAATACTAAAAGGCTGATAAGGATGGGCAATGAGAATAGATAATAACTTATATTCATTTTTTGTTAGTGTTAAAGCTTTTCCATTACATGAACATGTTTTGGCAGTTGTATCCATCACAATATCTTTAAAACGATATATACGTCTAGGTTTTAATATCCCATTTTTATAAACTGATTGAATTTTAATATCTAAATCTTTTAAAGCAAAAGGTTCAGTTAAGTAGTCATCTGCTCCAGCATTTAATAATGATTCTAAATAATCAGGAGCTAATGCATCACTTAAAACAATCGTAATGGGTTGACCCCTTAATTTAATTTGTACTAGAAAATCTCTTATTTGAATGCGTGGAAAATTATCTTCAATGATGACACAATCATAAGTATGATTTTCAAAATAATTTTCTAAATCTTTATATGTGATGACTTGTTGACAGATATAATCTTTAGATTCCAGATAGTCTTTGATTTGATTATTGAAATCTTTTTGACTATGAATAATAAGAGCTGTAAATTGTCCAAACATAAAAATTCACCTCTTTATAAGTATAATATGAAATGTAAAAAATACAATAGAATATATTCAAAATATTTTTATTTCATTATATGAAAATGTACGTTATTTAGCTATGACATGATAGATTTTATGTAGACATTGTGAAAATAAATTGATACAATGGTGGAAAAAGAAATGGGGGATGTATTGAATGGATATGAATAAGTTACTTGAAAACTATGGATGTTTGACTTTTAGTGATGATATCATGAGAGAACGTATTCCAAAATCAACTTATAAAGCTTTTCATGAAGCTTTAGATAAAGGTGAACCTTTAGCTAAGGAAACAGCAACAGTTATTGCGAATGCTATGAAAATATGGGCAGTAGAAAATGGGGCCACTCACTTTACACACTGGTTTATGCCAATGACGGGATTAACTGCTGAAAAACATGATGCTTTTTTAGAACCTGATGGTAATAAAGCTATCTTAGAATTTAGTGGTAAAACATTAAGAAAAGGGGAACCTGATGCGTCTTCTTTTCCATCTGGGGGATTACGTGCAACTTTTGAAGCACGCGGTTATACGGCCTGGGATTGTACTTCACCAGCTTTTGTGAAAGATGGAAGCTTATATATACCAACACTATTTTGTTCATATACAGGTGAAGCTTTAGATAAAAAGACACCTTTATTAAAATCCGTTGATGCTTTGACAAAAGCTTCATGTCGTTTATTACCAATGCTTGGTATGGAAGGTATCACTCATGTCAGTGCTTCTGTAGGAAGTGAACAGGAATATTTCTTAGTAGCAGATGAATATTATCAAAAGCGTATGGATTTAAAATTAACAGGTAGAACGCTTTTTGGTGCTATGGCACCTAAAGGTCAGGAATTGGAAGATCATTATTTTGGAAGCTTAAAGCGTAAAGTTGCTGCTTTTATGAAAGAACTTGATCAGGAATTATGGAAATATGGTATTCCTTCTAAAACAAAACATAATGAAGTGGCTCCTGCGCAACATGAAGTGGCTTGTGTTTATCGTAATGTTAATATTACAACAGACAATAATCATTTATTAATGTTATTGATGCAGGATATTGCGAAAAAACATGGATTAAGATGTTTGTTGCATGAAAAACCATTTGATGGTGTGAATGGATCAGGAAAACATAATAACTGGTCAGTTGTCACAAATACCGGTGTTAATTTATTTAATCCAGGACAGAACCCAAGTGAAAATTTACCTTTCTTAGCTGCTTTAGCATGTACAATTAAAGCTGTTGATGAATATGCAGATTTATTGCGTATGACAACTGCCACTGCTGGTAATGATCATCGTTTAGGAGCTAATGAAGCACCACCAGCTATCATTTCTATCTTTTTAGGTGAAGATTTAGATAAAATCATTCATGCGATTATTGAGGGAGCAGAATTAGAAAATATTGATAAAGCAAGATTCCAGACAGGTGTTTCTGTTGTTCCTGATTTTTCTAAAGATAATACTGATCGTAACCGTACATCACCATTTGCTTTTACAGGTAATAAGTTTGAATTTAGAGCTGTTGGTTCATCACAATCTATTGCAGGTCCTAATACAATCTTAAATTCTATTTTAGCTTATGAAATGGAAGAAATGGCAGATGAAATAGAAAGTGGTAAAGAACCTATGGAAGTCATTAAAGAATTCCTATCTCAACATCAAAGAATTATCTTTAATGGAGATGGATATTCTAAAGAGTGGGAAGAAGAAGCAAAAAGAAGAGGACTTCCAAATCGTAAAAATACAGTTGAAGCTATGGAATGCTTATTAGATGAAAAGAATGTTAAAATGTTTAAACGTTTAGGTATTTATAGTGAAATTGAACTTCAGGCACGTTATGAAATCTTACTTGAAAATTATAATAAAACGATTCAAGTTGAAGCTTTAACAGCATTAAAAATGGCAAGAAATGAAATTTATCCTGCCGCATTAGCTTATTTAGATCAAATGACAAAAACATCTTTGCATATGCAAGAATTAGGTGTCAATATTGATTATCTGGTGGATGATGTCAAATCATTATCATCATTGTTATCACAAATGAAAAATCAAATGATGATTTTAGAAAAACATATTGATAGAGCACAACATCTTGAAGCTGATATTTTAGAAATTGCAAAAATATGGCGTGATGATGTATTATCAACAATGACGATATTACGTCAGATTGCTGATCAGATTGAAAATTGTGTAGATGAAAAATATTGGCCTATGCCAACATATATGGATTTGTTATTTGGTATATAAACTGGTATCTTTTGATACTGGTTTTTTTATTTGACAGGTAACTTTTGGGGTTCGCATACGAAAATGTTTCTTATTTGTCAAGAGTGTGATATAATGGAAATAGTTTTGAAGGGGTGGTGTAGATGAAAACGAGGTTATATAGGCAAAGTGATTTAGATTCTATTTTAGAGTTATTTTATCATAATATTCATACTGTTTGTGTTCATGATTATACATTAGAACAGCTAGATGCCTGGGCACCTGCAAATCCAGATGTTTATCGTTGGCAGGTTTCTTTGAATAGAAATCATACTTTGGTTGTAGAAAAAGATTCACAAATTATTGGATTTGGTGATGTTGGTGAAACAGGATATTTAGATAGACTTTATGTACATCCTGATTATCTACATCAAGGTATTGCTTCATTGCTTGTTGAACAATTGGAAAAATATGCCAAAGCCAAAGGAATATCTTTTATGAATACAGCTGCTTCTGTGACATCAAGACCTTTCTTTGAAAAACAGGGGTATAATGTTTTAGAAGAACAGATTGTGGAAAGACGTGGCGTGAGATTGAGAAGATATTTAATGGAAAAGAAGCTTTAGCTGTTGAGGAAGAAAAGAGATTTTCTTCTTTTTATTTTGAAGTTTCATAATTTGAAATTTAAAAGACAAAAATAAATATTTCGATATAATCATGATGATTGTGGAGGGAAATCATGAATAGAAATGTAAAGAGATATATCATTATTATATTAGGGTTTATTATAACTGGGACAGGTTCAGCTTTAACTTTAAAAGCTGGTATTGGCGTTGGAGCCTGGGATGCTTTAGCCAAATCAACATCAGATTTGACCGGGATAGAGGTTGGAACAGCGGGTATTCTTTTCAATAGCAGTTGTGTACTGGGACAAATTCTTATTTTAAGAAAACAATTTCGTGTACGCCAGTTGCTTCAGATTCCTTTTAGTATTTTACTAGGTACGGTTATTAATTTTATGGTTTACCATATTTTAACTTTCCCATTTGATTCTTTTGGTGGCGGAATCGTTTTATATTTATGTGCCAGTACTTTAGCGGCATTTGGTGTGTCTATTGTCATGTTGTTGGATGAAGTAACGTTTGCTTTAGAAGGCTTCTGTATGGCATTGACAAAGCTTTTACCTTTTAAGTTTTCTACGATCAGACAAGCTGTTGATGTGATATCTATCTTGGTGATTATAGGGTTGACTTTATCAGCCCATATTTCCTGGTCTATTGGTGTAGGAACAATTCTAGGAATGTTAACATTTGGACCAACATTAGGTATTTTTATGAAATTATTTAAACCTATATTAAAAAGACATCAGTTGCTTAATTATGAATAAAACTCAAATCTATTTCAGACTTGAGTTTTTTTTTTTTCCAATAATTATAAAAATAATAAATCACAATGGCAATCAGGGCACCACATGTATCAATAAGAACATCTATGAATTGGCCAGCTCTGCCACCTATAAATAACTGATGGAATTCATCAGTGCAGGCATATAGAAAAGCACATATAAGTGAATAGACGATAATCTTTTTCAATGGATATTGATTCTTATAGAATCCATAAATAAAAGTCAAAGTTAAAACAGCATATTCGCTCATATGAGCAGCTTTTCTGACAATCAATTCTGTTATAGGAATATGTAAGTAAGTTTGAATCCATAAAACAATTTGTGAACTTAGTCCAGATGATTCATTTCCTGTTTGTTGTGAAAACATAAAAATGATGATCATTAAGATGAAGGATGGTATAAAATATTTGATTTTCTTCATAAAAACACCTCTTGGTTATTATAAAAGAACTTGTCTTTTTCGACAAGTTCTAATCTGTTAAATCTTCACCGTTAGAAGCAATGACTTTCTTATACCAATAGAAAGAATCTTTGCGATATCTCTTCAGTGTTCTTAATTCAAATTCATCTCTATCTACATAAATGAAGCCATAACGTTTTTTCATTCCTTCATGAGTAGAAATTAAGTCAATAGCAGACCAAGGATTATATCCTAGCATTTCACATCCATCACTAATCGCAAGTCTGATCTGTTCAATATGTTTTCTTAAATATTCAATACGATATGCATCATGGACTTTTCCATCTTCTGTTAATGTATCATAAGCTCCTAAACCATTTTCAGTGACTAATAATGGTAAACGATATCTTGAATACATTTCACGAATTGTTGCTCTAAATCCCATAGGGTCAATTTCCCAACCGAATTCAGTTGTTGGAAGATAAGGGTTTTTAAATCCTTTAAACATACCTGTTTCCCCACGTGCTGTTTGTTGGTCAGCTGCAGAGTCACATTCTACAGTACCATCTTCCCACTCACAAGTTGCTGTATTGTAGTAGTTGAATCCAATGAAATCTGGATGCCCATTTTTCAATGCTTCTGCGTCACCTTCACCAAAATCAGGTGTTGCATCATGTTCTTCTAACCAAGCCCAAACAAGATTATTGTAAACACCATAAACAGCCATATCTAAATATAACCAGTTTCTAACGGCATTATAGTTTTGAGCAGCTAAAACATCTTCTGGTTTACAGCTAGCTGGATAAACAAGTGAAATGTTTGGTGCAGGTCCAATTTTAGCATCTGGTAACATTTCATGACATAATGCCATGGCTTTTGCCTGAGCTACTAACATATGGTGGTTTTGTTGATAGATTTCTTTTAATTCATTTGTACATCCTTCAGGTATAGTCAATGTTCCAATCACAGGACCAACAAGTGTTAACATATTTTGTTCATTGATTGTTAACCAGTATTTGACTCTATCACCGAAGTTTTCAAACATCACTTTCGCAAAATTCACAAACCAGTCAATTGATTCTCTATTTGACCAGCTACCTCTTTGATCCAATGCAGCAGGCATATCAAAGTGGAACATTGTGACGATAGGTTCAATGTTGTATTTGAGACATTCGTTAATTAAGTTGTTGTAGAATTCAATACCTTTAGGATTGACTTCACCAGTTCCTTGAGGCAAGATTCTTGTCCATGCAATAGAAAAACGATAAGACTTGAATCCCATTTCAGCCATTAAGGCAATATCTTCTTTATAATGATGATAATGGTCAGCACAAACAGTCAAATCAGAAGTTCCTTCAGGCACTTTTTTAACATCCTGACAAGATGGTCCTTTTCCATCTTCTAAATTTGCACCTTCAACCTGATAGGCAGAAGTACTTGCACCCCAAAGAAAATCTTTAGGAAATGGTTTTAATGTTTTGTGTATCATAATTTCTCCTCCTCATACAAGCGTTATTATATCGAAAAGTTTTTTGAAATAAGAAATTTTCCAGAAGATGAAAAAAATTTTTATAAAATGAAAACTATTTGAAGAAGATGTATTGAAAATTGATGATTTATCATGAATAATAGAGAAAGATGTGAAAATAATCAGATAAATTGAAAATGGGATGTTCAAAACAATATTTGATAAGAGGATAGAAATCATTTTCGATTTTAGACAGTAATGATTCATGATTATATGGGAAATAGGAGGGAAAATAATGAATCAAGACAAAATTATCAATGAAATTATTCCACATTTTTTATGTGAAGGGAAATTATTAAAAATCATTCCTTTTGGCAATGGTCATATTAATGATACATATCGTTTATATTATCAGCTTGAAGATGGTCAGACACAATCTATGATTTTACAGAGAATGAATACATATGTGTTTCAAAGTCCTGACAAGTTAATGGAAAATGTTTTAAATGTCACTTCATTTTTAAAGAACAAAACAATTCAAAATGGAGGAGAACCTGAAAGAGAAACACTCACTGTGATTTTAACTGATCAGGATTTACCTTATTATCAGGATCATGACAATCATGTCTGGCGTATGTATGCCTTTATTGAAAATACAATGAGTTATGATTTGGTTGAAGATGAGAATATTTTTTATCAGAGTGCTTTAGCATTTGGAAAGTTTCAAAATTTGTTAGCTGATTATCCTGCTGATACGCTCTATGAAACAATTCCAGATTTTCATGATACAAGAAAGAGATATGATGCTTTTATAAAAGCAATGCAAGAAGATTGTATGCAAAGGGCTCAAGGTGTATCAAAAGAGATTGCGTTTGTTATTGAACATGAACATTATGTAGATCGCTTTAATGAAGCATTACAAAAAGGAGAAGTTCCTTTAAGAGTGACACATAATGATACCAAATTAAATAATATATTATTTGATTGTGATCAGCATCAGGCTGTATGTATTGTGGATTTGGATACAGTGATGCCTGGACTTGTGATGAATGATTTTGGAGATGCTATTCGTTTTGGCGCAAGTACAGCTTTAGAAGATGAAAAAGATTTATCTCAGGTTGCATGTGACATGCATTTATTTGAAGTTTATACAAAAGGTTTTATTGAAGGAACACAAGGAAAACTTACACCTCAGGAAGTAGAATTGCTGCCTTTAGGTGCTTTAATGATGACATTAGAATGTGGTATTCGTTTTTTAACTGATTATCTACAAGGTGATGTTTATTTTAAAACTGATTATCCTGAACATAATTTGGTTCGTTGTCGTACACAATTTCAATTAGTCAGTGATATGGAAAAGAAATGGGATCAGATGACAGCTATTGTGCATCAATATGCCTACGTTCACCAATAATACACTTCTTTATGGGATAATGATTGTAAGGAGGGAAGACAATGGTTGGTTTTGAGATGGGATTGGAAACAGGTGGTTATGATATGATGTTTACATTGGTTGCGTTATTGATTTTGGGCATGATTTTTGTGATTATCATCAGAGGGATTCAACAATGGCATCATAACAATCAATCACCTAGGCTTACAGTGAATGCTAAGGTTGTTTCTAAACGTACCAACGTCTCTTTTCATCATCATGGTCATGATCATGGCGTGACATCATCAACAACTTATTATGTGACTTTTGAAGTGAAAAGTGGAGATCGTTTAGAATTTGTAGTGAACGGACGTGAATATGGTTTTCTGGTGGAAGGTGATTATGGAGAGCTTACTTTCCAGGGAACACGCTATATAGAATTTATAAGAACATAAAAAAAGGGTTAAAGTTCATTGACTTTAATCCTTTTGCATATTTTCCCATTGTTCAAGAAGCTGATCAAGTTGTGTATGACCATCATCAATCTTTTGAACGACTTCATTATATTTTTTATAATCATTGAGTACGTCTTCTTCCTGTAATTGAAAATTCCATTCTTTGATTTGATTTTCTAGTGTGGAAATTTCTTTTTCAATTTTTTTGATTTGATTTTGATGTTTACGTTGTAAAGACTGTGCTTTTTTATTTTCAATATAAGATGTATTATTTTTTTCTTTGGTTTCTTTTACTTTTATTTTGTGATCCATATATTGAGAATAATTACCACTATAAATATGACTGCCATGAGCATCCATTTCTACAACTTTTGTAGCAAGTTTATTAATAAAATAACGATCATGACTAATAAAGAGAATTGTTCCTTCAAATGAAAGTAAAGCATCTTCTAAGACTTCTTTAGATTCAATGTCTAAATGATTGGTTGGTTCATCTAAGATCAGGAAATTACAGCGTGATAATAATAATTTCATTAAGACAACACGACCACGTTCTCCACCTGATAAGACATCAATTGTTTTAAAAACGTCATCACCCTTAAATTGAAAAGAAGCACAGGCATTTCTAATCTGTGTGTTATTCATTTGTGGGTATGTATCACTGATTTCCTGAAAAATCGTTTTATTGAAAGATAGTGATGTGTGTTCCTGATCATAATATCCAATCATGACTTTGCTGCCTAATTTGATTTTACCAGCCGTTGGGACATAATCATTTAAAATCAGATGAAACAATGTTGTTTTCCCAATACCATTTGGACCAATTAAAGCAACACGTTCTTGTTTTTTGACTTCAAAATTGATGTGTTCAAAAAGTGGTTTATCAAATGCCATAGCTAAATCTTTCACTTTAAGTACATCATATCCTGATTCTACCAATGGTTGAAATTGGATACGTATCGCTTGTGGCAGGGCATCTGGTTTTTCAACTTTTTCCATCTTAGCTAAAGCTTTTTCTTTGCTTTCTGCACGTTTGACTTGTTTTTCACGATTAAATGATTTTAATAAATCAATACTTTCCTGCATACGTTTGATTTCTTTTTGATTATCAATATAATGTTTTAATTCTACTTCACGATTATGTTTTTTAATAATCGCATATTCCTGATATGAACATTTATAAGTTGTAGCTTTGCCATGTTCAATTTCAACAATCTGATTAGAAATCTGATCAATGAAATAACGGTCATGGGAAACCATAATAATCGCATGAGGATAATTTTTTAAATAGTTTTCCAGCCATTCAATGGATTCAACATCTAAATGATTGGTAGGTTCATCCAATAATAAAAGATCTGGTTTTAATAAAAGAAGTCTACCTAAAGCAATACGTGTTTTCTGTCCACCAGACAAAATAGAAATAGGCATTTCCCACATAGATTCATCAAAACCTAAACCTTTTAAAACACCTTTGATTTGACTTTGATAGCTATAACCATCATTATGTTCAAATTCATATGTTAAGCGTTCATATTCATCCATGATAGCATCTAATTGTTGACTCGTTGACATCTGCTGTTCAAGTTCACGAAGACGTTTTTCTGTTTCAATAAGAGGCTGAAAGACATCTTCGAGAGCTTGATAAATAGAAAATTCTGGATTTAATGTATTATGTTGAGATAAATAGCCTATTTTGGTGTTTTTAGGCATAAAGATTTCACCACTGTCATAGCTTTCCTCACCACAGATGATTCTAAGCAGTGTGGTTTTTCCTGCCCCATTGACACCAATAATAGCCAGTTTATCATGATTTTCAATTTTAAAAGTAATATCTTTAAGCAAGTCTGTTCCTTGGAATGACTTTTTTAAAGATGAACAAGCTAATATCATTTTGATCACCTCGTTCATTGTAACATACATCATTGAAAAGATAAACTGTAAAAGTTATAGTTGATTGTTTAAACATAACCTTGTATAATTGTATACAATAAGTGAAGGGGTGGTTAAAAATGAATTTAGCATATAAGGTTTTACAGGCACATTTGAAAGAGGGAGAATTAATTCCTGGAACTCCAATCTGTATTGGAATTGATCAGACATTGACGCAAGATTCTACTGGCACAATGGCTTATTTACAGTTAGAAGCTATGGATACAGGGAAAGTTGCAGTTGAAAAGGCAGTAGCTTATATTGATCACAATATGTTACAGACGGGGTTTGAAAATATGGATGATCATGAGTTTATTCGCAGTGTTGCGAAAAAACATGGGATTACTTTTTCAAAACCGGGGAATGGTGTTTGTCATCAGTTACAGTTAGAAAACTTTTCAAAACCAGGGAAAACACTGGTTGGAAGTGATTCACATACACCAACATGTGGTGCTATGGGAATGATTGCGATTGGTGCAGGGGGATTGGATGTTGCGGTTGCGATGGCAACAGGAAAATATTATTTACAATGTCCAAGTGTGATTCAGGTTCATCTGACAGGTAAAAAAGCACCTTGGGTGAGTGCTAAAGATATCATTTTAAAAATTTTACAGTTATTAAGCGTAAAAGGTGGCGTGAATAAGATTGTAGAGTATACAGGTGAAGGAATCGCTTCTTTATCATTAACAGATCGTGCCACAATCTGTAATATGGGAGCTGAACTTGGTGCAACAACATCTATTTTTCCAACCGATGCAAGAACTTTAGAATATTTAAAACAACAGGGTAGAGAAGCTGATTATGTGGAAATGAAAGCTGATGAAGATGCCCAATATGATGAACGCTTAGATATTGATATGTCTACACTTGAACCAATGGTAGCTAAACCTCATAGCCCAGATGCTGTGGTGAGTGTTAAGGAACTGGAAGGTATGCATATCAATCAGGTTGTCATTGGGTCATGTACGAATTCATCATTTGCTGATATGATGCGTGCGGCCAAAATTTTAAAAGGTAGAAAAGTGGCAGATCATGTTTCATTGGTTATTGCGCCAGGATCTTCAAGTATTTTAGCTATGTTATCACAAAATGGAGCTTTGGCAGATATGATTCATGCAGGAGCCAGAATTCTTGAATGTGGTTGTGGTCCTTGTATTGGTATGGGGCAGGCACCTCTTTCTCAAGGGATTTCTTTAAGAACAATCAATCGTAACTTTAAAGGACGTTCTGGAACAAATGATGCTGGTGTTTATCTGGTTTCACCAGAAATTGCTGCCTTGTCTGCTGTTAAAGGATATCTATCATGTGAATTTGAAGAAGATATGTATTTAGATGAAGTTCCATCAACACCATTTATTAAAAATGAAAACTTCTTTATCAATGAATATGATCCAGATACAAAAGTCTATATGGGACCTAATATTAAACCAGTTCCTCGTGGTGAAAAACTATCAGCTGATATTCAAGGAAAAGTTGTGTTAAAAGTAGGAGATAATATTTCAACTGATCATATTGTTCCTTCAGATTCAAAATTATTACCATTCCGTTCTAATGTTCCACATTTAGCCAAATTTGCTTTTTCAAAAGTGGATGATCAGTTCTATACAAGAGCTAAGGAAAATCATGGTGGATTCATTGTTGGTGGTGATAACTATGGACAAGGATCTTCAAGAGAACATGCGGCTTTGGTACCGAATTATTTAAAGATTAGAGCTATTTTTGCTTTATCATTTGCAAGAATTCATCGTTCTAATTTGATTAATAATGGTATTTTACCGATTGTGATTGATCAAAAAGGTTATGATTTCTTTAATGAAGAAGATGACTATATTTTATTAAATGTCAAAGAATCTGTAGAAAATGATCAGCCGATTATAGTTCAAAATCAACGTACAAAAGAGACTTTATCAACGCAGTTGACTTTAGCACCAAGAGAAAAAACAATGATTTTACAAGGTGGATTATTGAATGCGATTAAAGAATTAGGAGGGGATTTTTAATGAAAGCTGTATTAATTCCAGGTGATGGGATTGGACCAGAAATTGCCAAAAGTGTTGAAGCTTTAACAACAGCCATGAATTTGGATATAGAATGGGTGAAATATCGTGCGGGGGCTGAATATGCCAAAGAAACTGGAGATGTTTTTGAACCTGGACTTGTCGAAGCCATTGAACAATATAAATGGGCATTGAAAGGCCCAACAGCAACACCTATTGGAACAGGATTTAGAAGTGTCAATGTGGCATTAAGACAAAAGTTTTCGACTTATGCCAATGTTAGACCGATCCGTTCATTCAAGGGAATCAATTCTAGATATGATGATATAGATTTGGTCATCATTCGTGAAAATACAGAAGATTTATATAAGGGGATTGAATATAAACTGAATGAAAACATAGCCAATGGTGTCAAATTGATTACCAGAGAAGCCAGTGAAAAAATTTGTCGTTATGCCTTTGAATATGCGAAAATCAATAGTCGTCATAAAGTGACAGCTATTCATAAAGCCAACATCATGAAATATACAGATGGACTTTTCCTGGAAGCTTTTAGAGATGTTGCCAAGTGTTATCCTGATATTGAAGCGCAGGAAGTCATTGTAGATAATATGTGTATGCAACTGGTTTTAAGACCTGAAACTTTTGATGTTCTGGTTGCACCTAATTTATATGGTGATATTGTTTCTGATTTATGTGCTGGATTAGTTGGTGGATTAGGTTTTGCGCCTAGTGGTAATATTGGAGATGAATATCGTATTTATGAAGCTGTTCATGGCAGTGCCCCAGATATTGCAGGTCAAAATATCGCCAATCCAAGTGCATTATTATTAGCTTTTGCGTTGATGTTGGAAGATTTGGGAAAGATCGAAGCGGCAAATGCTTTAAGAATGGCATTATCAAAAGTTGTTGAAAAACAGGAAACTGTTACACCTGATATTGGTGGACATGCTTCCACTACTGAATTTGTAGACGCCATTATAAAAGAATTATAGGAGGGAAACATATGCCGTCACATAGTTTATTTGAACATGTAACACATGGCTCTTTGGGAAATAAAATATTTGATATTTTAAGAGATCGCATTTTAAATGAAGAATATGAACATGGGCAAAAATTAAATGAATTGGCTTTAGCTAATGAATTAAAAATCAGTCGTACACCTATTAGAGAAGCTTTAAAACAATTAGAGTTAGAAGGATTGGTTGAAAGTATTCCTAATAAAGGTGTTTATGTCAAGGGATTTTCACCACGAGATATTGATGATATGTTTGAAATTCGTTGTGCTTTAGAAGGCTTAGCGATTCAACTGGCTATTGATCGAATGGATGAAGAACATTTAGCTAAAATTAAAGATGTGTTTGAATTGATGGAATTTTATACTGCCAAAAAAGATCAGGAAAAAATTAATGATTTGAATATTTTGTATCATGAAACCATTTATCAGGCAACACAATCTCAATATTTTGAACAGCTGTTAAAAGATGTGCATTATTATGTTTCTGTCACAAGTCGTCATTCTATTACCCAGCCTGAAAGATTGGAAACAGCTATTCAGGAACATCGTGCTATTTTAAATTCTATTGTGGCTGGTGATAAAGAATTAGCAAAAGATACGATTCAAAAACATATTAGAAAGACACAAACGCTTGTTCGTGCTTATTATGCGAATAAGAAAAAGAAAAATAATAAAGTGAATGATTGAGTCTGAAAATTCTTTTTCATGTCATATAAATCATCTCATAAAACATTTGTGAAGATACGATGATAAGTATCTTCTTTTTTTAATAAAATAAGCATGAAAAGACTGATGAATGATATAGGGAAAGAAACTCTTTTCAATAAATGAAAATAATAAGCAAAATAAATGATTTGATATTATACTTATCATTAAGGATAAAGGAGGATTGATTATGGAAAAGAAACCTGTAAAAATTGTAACAATTGGTGGAGGAAGTAGCTATACTCCAGAATTGATGGAAGGATTTATCAAGAGATATGATGAACTTCCTATTAGAGAAATTTGGCTAGTTGATATCGAAGATGGAAAAGAAAAATTAGAAATTGTTGGTGCTATGGCTCAACGTATGTGGGATGCATCTCCTTATGATGTGAAAGTGCATTTGACTTTGGATCGTAGAGAAGCATTAAAAGATGCAGACTTTGTCACAACTCAATTTAGAGTAGGTTTATTGAATGCACGTGTCAAAGATGAAAGAATTCCATTTTCATATGGTATGTTAGGTCAGGAAACAAATGGAGCTGGAGGAATCTTTAAAGCCTTCAGAACAATTCCTGTGATCTTAAGCATTGTCGAAGACATGAAAGAATTATGTCCAGATGCATGGTTGATTAACTTTACAAATCCAAGTGGAATGGTCACAGAAGCTGTCATGAAATATGGAAAATGGGATAAAGTGATTGGATTATGTAATGTTCCAGTAGGTGCAATGATGGCTGAACCTGAAACAATTGGAAAAACATTAGATCAGTTAACATATAAGTTTGCAGGATTGAATCATTTCCACTGGCATAAAGTTTATGATGAACATGGAAATGAAGTGACTCAACAAATCATTGATGCAATGTATGAAGGAAAAGATGGAGGAATTCCTGCGAATATTCATGACATTCCTTTCTTTAAAGAACAGCTTGATACAATGCAAATGATTCCTTGTGGATATCATAGATATTACTATCGCCAAGAAGAAATGTTGAAACATGGTCTTGAAGAATACAGTACAATTGGAACAAGAGCACAACAGGTCAAACAGACAGAAGAAGAATTGTTTGAATTGTATAAAAATCCTGAATTGGATCATAAACCAGAACAGCTTGCTAAACGAGGCGGAGCACATTACAGTGATGCAGCATGTGAAACAATCGCATCTATCTATGCGAATAAGAATACACATATCGTTGTCACAACAAGAAATAATGGAGCTGTCCCAGATTTACCACCAGAAGCAGCAGTAGAAGTCTCAGCATATATTGGAGCAACAGGCGCAAAAGCGATAGCATTTGGACCATTCCAGCCAGCAGAAAGAGGATGGCTACAATGCATGAAGAACATGGAATGGTGTGTAGAGGAAGCCGCAGTCACAGGAGATTATGGAAAAGCATTACAGGCATTTATCCTTAATCCACAGATTCCATCAGGAGCTACAGCAAAGAGAGTATTAGATGAATTATTATTAGCACATAAAAAATACTTACCACAGTTTGCTTCTAAGATTGCCCAGCTTGAAGCAGAAGGTGTTACAATCAAAGATGATGTCGCAAGAGAATTAACTGAAAAAGGTTTATAATAAGATTAAAAAGGCTATAAAGAATGAAAAGTTCTTTATAGTTTTTTTATGGATAAATATTTGTTTTAAAATGAGTTTATGTCATAGTATTTACTATAAGCAAATATTATGATATATTTGTCTTAGAAAGATATGTTTTTTAACTTTTTTATCCTGAAAAAAAGAAAAATGTTAAAATAATGCGTATATAGATAAGTGAAGGGTTCCTGATTATCATTCTTTAAATATCCAAGAGATTGAAACTATAAAA
>NZ_CAXSKY010000007.1:0-108475 GCF_964238065.1 Clostridium sp. AUH-JLR23 | reverse complement strand
ACATATAGTCATACCACAAGAATTACAGAAATAAAAAAAGAGTCACCTAGTCTAATATACTAAGTTGACTCCATTGACCATGAAAAATTCATGGTTTTTTTTTATGTTTATTGCTATAATGAACACTGGTGATGAAATTGAAAAAAGGAATATTAAGCTTATTGGCTTTATCAATGATGAGTTTAGTCGTTGGATGTGAAAAAAAATATGAATTAATGAGTCATCATTTTACGGGACCATTTGATACCATTACGACTTATATGTCTTATGCCAATAATGAAGAAGAATTTAATGAACAATGTGATTATATTGAAGAACAGTTGAATTATTATGATCATCTGTTTGATAAGTATAATACATATGATAATATGAATAATCTCAAAACAATTAATGATAATGCAGGTCAAAAGGCTATTGCGGTTGATCAGCCGTTAATTGATTTATTGACACTAAGTATTGAAAGAAATAAAACGATTTCTTCTAAAGTGAATATCGCTTTTGGAAGTGTCATTAATATTTGGCATGATTACCGTGATAAGGCTGAAGCTAATGGTGGTATTGGTGAAGTGCCAGATAGCGAAGAATTAGAAAAAGCTAATTTACATACAAGTATTGATAGTATTCAAATTGATGAAAAGCAAAAGACTGTCTATATTGATGATCCAGAAGTTTCAATTGATGTAGGTGCGACTGCTAAGGGTTATGCGATTGAATTGATTAAAGATGGTCTGATTGAAAAAGGTGTTGATAATTTCTTATTGAGTGGTGGTGGCAATGTGGCCAGCCATGGTCAAAGAAAAATTCAAAAAGAAGGAGATTTTTATCTTGATGAATGTGCCGATAAATTCTGTGTCGGTATTGAATCGCCTCAAGATGGCAATTATTCAGCAAGTGCAGATGACCCTGACAGTGAAAATGAAGCTGTTTTAGTTGTTCAGGGAGAATCAATTGTCACAAGTGGAGACTATCAAAGATTCTATCAGGATGATAATGGAATCAGATATCATCATTTGATTGATCCGGATACTTTATATCCAGCTGTTTATTTTAGAAGTGTCAGTATCATTACTGAAGATAGTGGCTTGGCTGATTTCTTGAGTTCAGCTGTCTTCTTGATGAGTTATGAAGATGGATTGAAATTGATTAATTCATTGGATGGCGTAGAAGCAATCTGGCTATTAGAAGATGGTCAAATCAGAATGTCAGATGGTTTAAAAGATAATGAAAATATTTATGTGATAGAAAAATCAAGATTGAAATAGGAGGAAAAGTATGCAAAGTTATAAAACCAAAGGAACATGTTCATCACGTATTGATTTTGATATTGAAGATGGTAAAGTAACACATGTGAAATTTATTGGTGGCTGTTCAGGAAATACACAGGGAGTAGCCAGACTTGTTGAAGGGATGAGTAAAGAAGAAGCGATTGCCAGATTAGAAGGTATTCGCTGTGGTGCGAAATCAACATCTTGTCCAGATCAGCTTGCAAAAGCATTAAAACAAGCTCAGTAGAACAAAACAATGTTCTACTTTTTTTGTCTTTTTTAGTTGTTGTCTACATATGATAGATTAGGTGATGTCTATGATGATACGTAGAATGAAAAAAATGCAACTGTTATGTGGAATTCTTTTAATATTACAACTGGTATGTTTTCAATGGATTATTCCATTTCATTTTTTAGCTGTTTTGTTGAGTATCATTATTATAATTAATCAAAGATGGTTTAAAGTTATACAACTTCAATATCATTTTTATTTAATTGGTTTATATTTTTATCGTTTATGGGTTTTAAGTATTGAAAGTTTTTATTTTTTAGATTTGATTTATGTTGTGTTTTGTCTGTATATTGCGATTATGTTAATTCTTTTCTCGTTTCATTGTATCTTATAATGATTTTTTTTGTTATAATGTAGCATAAAGGAGGCGGTTATGATGTTTGGTCATTTGCAGATTTATAGTGGTTATAGTTTTCAGCAAAGTACAATTTTAATTGAAGATTTGGTTATGGCTGCAAAAGAGAAACATTTAGATGCCTTAGCCTTAACAGATAAAAATAATATGTTTGCGACAATAGAATTTAGTGAAACATGCTTAAAAAATAATATTAAACCTATTTTGGGCATGGAAGCTAGTGTCTTGATTGATGGGAATATTTATCCGTTTATTCTTTTGGCTATTGATGACCATGGTTATTTTGATCTGGTTCAAATCTGCTGTGAGATTAACTTAAGTCAAGATCGTGCCATTGCCTTAAATAAACTGGCTTTATATCATGAACATCTTTATATCATTTCTGGTTTGGAAGATGGCATTATTGAACGTCATGTCGCAAAGGAAATGGAAGATGAAGCCATTAAATATATGCGTTTATTTCAAGAACTTTTTCATGATCATTATTATATCATGTTACAAAATCATCGTTTAAAATTTCAGGAACAACGCAATCAAAGAATCATATCTTTGGCTCGTTATGTCAAAGTCAAAGTGATTTGTTCTAATGAAGTGCGCTATTTAAAAAAACAGGATGCTTTGGCTGTTGATTTGATGCAGGCTTCTTTAAGTGGGACGGTCTTAGATGTGCAATATGAGCCATTGACGCAAGAAAAATATTTAAAAAGTGAAGCTGAAATGGAACAGTTATTTTCATCAGAGATTATTGAAGAAACAAGAAAAGTGTTAGTGACATGTAAAGCGACAGTGCCTTTACATGAAAAATATTTACCAACATATCCTGTCCCACATCAGGGAAAAGCTGTTGATTATTTAAGAAGTTTATGTAAGGTTGGATTAAAGAAACGCTTTGGTCATCAGGACATTCCCGTCACTTATAAAAAACGTCTACAATATGAATTGAATGTGATTCATGAAATGGGATTTGATGATTATTTTTTAATTGTCTGGGATTATGTTCGCTGGGCAAAAGTGCATAAAATTCAAGTCGGACCAGGAAGAGGGAGTGCGGCTGGAAGTCTGGTTGCCTATGTTTTAGGAATTACCAATATTGATCCATTACGTTATGATTTGTTGTTTGAGCGTTTTTTAAATCCTGGTCGTGTTTCTATGCCTGATATTGATATTGATTTTCAGGATGATCGTCGTGATGAAGTGATTCGTTATGTTATTGATAAATACGGTCAGGATCATGCCGCACAGATTGTCACTTTTAATACTTATGGACCTCGTGTAGCAATCAAAGAAATGGGAAAAGTCATGGGAATTCCACTTGCACGATTAGAATTAATTGCCAAGATGATACCGACTTCTCCTAAAAACAAAAAAACGATTACGCAGATGTATCAGACTTCTGCTCAGTTTCAATCTCTGATCAATCAAGATCCACGTCTTAAAAAAATCGTTGGAGCAACGAGTATTATTGAGCATTTACCACGTAATGTATCAACACATGCGGCGGGAGTTATTTTATCTAGACGTGCTTTACATGAAGTTGTGCCATTAGTTGTAGGACCAACTTCAACATTAATGAGTCAATATTCTAAAGATTATATTGAAACAGCTGGTTTTCTGAAAATGGATTTTCTAGCTCTTAAAAATCTCACAATGCTGGATTATATTTGTAAAGATATTGAACACAATGAAGGGGTTTCTATTGCGTTGAATCAATTGCCATTAGATGATGAAAAGACATATCGCCTGATTTCCAAAGCAGATACTTTTGGTGTCTTTCAGTTAGAATCTTATGGGATGCGTCATTTGTTAAGACAGATGAAACCTTACTGTTTTGATGATATTGTGGCAGCCATTGCCTTGTTTAGACCAGGACCTATGGAAAATATTCCGACTTATTTAAAACGTCGCAGTCATCAAGAAAAGATTACATATCCTTTAAAGGAGTTAGAACCTATTTTAAAATCGACTTATGGCATCATGGTTTATCAGGAACAAATGATGCAGGTTGCCCAAAAAATGGCAGGTTTTTCACTTATGAAAGCTGATATACTGAGAAAGGCAACATCTAAAAAAGAAACACAGCTGATGCAGTCCATGAAAGAAGAATTTATTCAAGGTTGTTTAGATCATGGTTTCACTCAGGAAAAAGCTATTGAAGTTTTTGGCCTGATTGAAAAGTTTGCCGATTATGGATTTAATAAGTCACATAGTGTGGCTTATGGATACGTGGCTTATCAGTTGGCATATTTAAAAGCCAATTATCCACTATACTTTTTTGCATCGATCTTATCTAATGAATTATCAAGTGAAAATACAAAGGTGCATTGTATTCAGGAGTGTAAAGCTTATCATGTCCAGATTTTACCACCGTCAGTCAATTATTCTCAGGCTCGTTTTATGGTGGAAGATGGGCATATTCGCTATTCTTTATTAGCCATTAAAAATGTTGGATATGCGGGTTATAAAGCTATCGTTGAAGAACGTGAAAAAGGATTATTTTTAGATATTTATGATTTTATGATGCGTATGGAAAATTCACATTTATCTAAAAAAATGTTAGAATCATTGGTTGATGCAGGGGCTTTGGATGAGTTTGGAATGTCACGTCAAACCATTTTAAAGAATCTGGATGCAATTAGGGATTATGGACATTTAAAAGAAAATCTGGGGATTGATGAAAAACCGGTTTTAACGATTTATCAAGATCAGCAGGAAGAAAAACTCGCAAGAGAAAAAGCTGTATTAGGTGTGTATTTATCGATGCATCCTATTGAACTGATGAAACAAAAGATTCAGACAGCTTATGTTAATGTGGCTGATTTGGATGAATATATCCAAAAGACAGTCAATGTTGTTGTGCAGTTACAACGTGTGAAAAATATTACTGATCGTAAAGGTCAGGAAATGTGTTTTATTGAAGCAATGGATGAAACAGGTAGTATGGATGGTGTTGTCTTTGCTTCAAGTTATAAAAACATAGGAATGATGTTAAAGAAAGGAAATATTTGTCTTATTCAGGGAAAAGTAAATATGAAAGATAAATTATCTTTGATTGTGGATAAGGCAAGGGTTGTTGAATAGATATGGAAGAATTAATTTTGATTGATGGAAATTCATTGTTATTTAAAGCTTATTATGCAACAGCATCAATGGGGAATTTAATGGTGAATAAAGATGGGATACCAACCAATGCAGTCTTTGGCTTTGCGAATATGTTACAAAAGATATTAGAACGTGAAAGTGCTTATATTGTTGTGGCATTTGATTATGGTAAAAAGACATTTAGAAATGATTTACTGGAACAATACAAAGCCACAAGAAAAGAGACGCCTGATGAATTAAAATGTCAGTTTGCGATGGTTAGAGAATTTCTAGATGCTTATTCTATTCCTTATTATGAATTAGAGGGATATGAAGGTGATGATTTAATTGGCACATTATCAAGGCTAGGGGAAGAACAAGGTTTAAGCGTGTCTATTTTTACAGGAGATAAAGATGCTTTTCAGCTTGTTTCTAAGCAGACAACGGTTTATCGTACTGTGAAAGGTGTCACTCAGCTTGATGTTTATACACCTGAAACGATTCAGGAAAAATATGGGTTGGTTCCTGATCAGATTCGTGATTTTCTAGGACTTATGGGAGATAGTGCTGATAATATTCCTGGAATTAAAGGTGTAGGTGAAAAAACAGCTTTAAAATTGCTTCATGAGTATGGAACGATTGAAAACTTAAAGGAACATATGCATGAAATCAAAGGAAAAATGGGTGAAAAGATTCGTGAAAATATTGATATTGGACTTCAGTCTAAGAAAATAGCTACGATTTTAAGAGATGTTCCTATGACATTGGATTTAAATCAGGCCCGTTATGATGGATATGATTTTGAAAAGCTTAAGGCTTTTTATACACATTATGATATGAATTCATTATTGAAAAAGATTTCTGTTGAATCACGTCCAACATCAAAAACGGATTTTCAATATGAAGTTGTTCAAAAAATGCCACCGATTCAAGAAGACAGTAGTGTTTTAGGGGCTATTTATGATCAAAACTATCATAAATCCATTGTTTTAGGATATGCTTTATATAATGCACATCAGGCTTATTTTATTACTTTTGAAGATGCTCTCAAAGATCAGCAGTTTTTAGACTATTTAAAAGATGAGCATTATCATAAATACAGTTATAATATCAAAGCTCAAATTTTATCAGCCAAATGGAATGGCATTGAAATCAAAGGTATGGACTTTGATTTACAATTAGCCTCTTATATTTTAAATCCAAGTTTAAAAGATGAAATGAAATATATTGGAGATTATTATGGTTATACATCTTTACAATATGAAGAAGAGGTTTTTGGAAAGAACACAAAGAAACATATTCCTGAATTAGATTTATTAGCCAAACATACCATCTCTAAAGCGAAGGCTATCTATGATTTAAAAGATCAGGCCATTGAAAAACTAAAACAGGAAGAACAGTATGATTTGTATCAGAATCTAGAATTACCAGTGACTTATATTTTGGCTCAAATGGAATATGTTGGAGCTAAGATAGATGTTGATGTCTTGAAGAAACTGGAACAGAATTTTGATCAGCAGATTAAAGAAATTGAAGAAGATATTTATATGCTGGCTGGTGAAAAATTCAATATTGCTTCTCCTAAACAGTTAGGTGATATTTTATTTCATAAATTAGGTTTGCCTAATGGTAAAAAAACAAAGAGTGGGTATTCTACATCACAGGATATCTTAGAAAAGATTGAAGACTTACATCCAATTGTGCCTTTGATTCAACAATATCGTATGTTGACAAAGTTATCATCTACATATGTCAAAGGATTACAGGAACAAGTCTTTCCTGATGGTAAAATTCATACCATTTTTAATCAGGCTTTAACACAGACAGGACGTTTATCATCTATTGATCCTAACTTGCAAAATATTCCTGTTCGCCAAGAAGAAGGAAAACTGATTCGACAGGCTTTTGTAGCGAGTCATGATTATTTAATATCTTTTGATTATTCACAGATTGAATTGCGTATTTTAGCACATTTGGCTCAAGTGAAATCATTGATTGACGCTTTCCATCAAAATAAAGATATCCATACACATACAGCGGCACTGGTTTTCAAAGTCAAAGATGAGGATGTCACACCACAAATGCGTCGTCAGGCCAAAGCCGTTAACTTTGGAATCATTTATGGTATGGGAGAATTCCGTTTATCTAAACAGATTGGTGTGACATTATCTGAAGCTAAAGAATTCATTCGTCGCTATTTTGAAGAATATCCTGAAATTCAACAATATATGCATCGTGTTGTAGAAGACTGCAAAAAAAATGGTTATGTATCTACAGTATTGAACCGTAAACGTTACATTCCAACTATTAATGATAAGAATTTTATGGTGCGTGAACAGGCAAAACGTTTTGCGATGAATTCTCCAATTCAGGGAAGCGGTGCTGATATTTTAAAACTTGCGATGATTCAGGTAGATCGTTTAATGAAAGAAAAGAAAATGAAATCACAAATGATTTTACAGGTACACGATGAATTGATTTTTGATGTTTATAAAGAAGAATTGGATGAAATGATGACGATTATCAAATCAGCTATGGAAAATGCCTTCCAAATGGAAGTTCCATTAAAAGTAGATGGAACTTATGCAACCAACTGGTATGATTTAAAATAAGGATTATATGCCAGAATTACCAGAAGTAGAAACCGTCAGGCGTACTTTAAAGAATTTTATTTTAGAACGCCCTATTTTAGGCATTGATGTTTATTATGATCGTATCATTCAGGGAGATACACAATTATTTGTCAAAAGTCTTCAACATGAAATCTTTTGCGATATTGATCGTGTTGGAAAATATCTGATTTTTAAATGTCAAAATCATGCATTTGTTTCTCATTTGCGTATGGAAGGAAAATTCCATATTGTTGAAAGTGATGAGCCTGTCAGTAAACATACACATGTTGTTTTTCATATGGATAGGCATCAGGATTTAAGATATATAGATACAAGAAAGTTTGGACGTATGGAACTGGTAAGTCTGGATGATTATCGTGAACAGTTGCCTTTAAAGAAATTAGGTCCAGAACCTTTTGAAATCACAACAGAGGCTTTATATGAACGTTTGCATCATTGTTCTTTGCCTATTAAAACAGCATTGCTTGATCAAAGCATGATGTGCGGGATAGGAAATATTTATGCCAATGAGATATGTTTTTATATGCATATTGATCCACGTACCAAAGCTTCTCGTTTATCTCGAAAAAGAGTAGATGAATTAAGAAAGGTTGCGATTATGGTATTGCAAAGTGCCATTGAACAGGGTGGCACAACGATTCATTCCTTTGATGCTAATGGTATACATGGTCTGTTTCAGGTTCAGCTTAAAGTTCATGGACAAAAGGTTTGTCCAGTCTGTCATCATGATATTAAAAAAGTCATGGTTCATCAGCGTGGCACTTATTTTTGTCCACAATGTCAAAAGAAACGTTATTAAGGGGTGTGAAAAATGAGTCGAGTCATTGGAATTACGGGGTCAATTGCAGTGGGAAAAAGCAGTGTGACACAATATTTAAGAACACATGGTTATTGTGTTTTGGATGCTGATGAGATTTCACATCAGGCTTTAGAAAAGAACAGTGGATGTTATCATCAGATCATTGCTCACTTTGACTGTTTAGATGAAAATGGAAATATCAGTCGCCAAAAGCTGGGACAGATTGTTTTTCATGATGCCAAAAAGAAAGCTTTATTAGAAAGTATTATTCACCCTTATGTGAAAACAACATTACAGGAGGGAATTGAGACTTCTCAAGAACCGCTGATCTTTTTAGATGTACCATTATTATATGAAACGCATATGGATGAAATGTGTGATAGTGTCATTGTTGTTTATGTTGATGAAATGACTCAAATGAAACGTCTGATGGCACGCAATCATATTGATGAAACACAGGCTCAACATTTAATGAGTCAACAAATATCTATCGAAAGAAAAAAAGACATGGGAGATTATATCATTGATAATCGTTATGGTTTTGAAGAGTTATATCAAAATATAGAAAGGGTATTAAAGGATTTAAAAGATGAAACTGTATGTGACTGATTTATATCGTGTAGAAATGCGTTATCCGCTTGATGACGTACAAATAGATACATTATATTATCTGTATCAGCCTTTGATTGGCATGAATGCAATGCATTTGTATATGATGCTTGTCATGGAAGGAAAACGTATGCGCCGTTTTATTGCACCTTGTCCACTTTCACGTTTAACATCTTATATGTCAATGAGTGTTATGGATATGGAAAAAGCTTTACGTAGTTTAGAAGCAATAGGATTGGTGAAAACCTATGTCAAACATGAAAATGATATAACCCAATATATTTATCGCCTTTATGCCCCTCTATCTTTAAAAGCATTCTTTAAAAATCAGATTTTATCTTCATTATTACAGTTGTCTTTATCTGAAGAGGATTTTCAAAAAACAGTGCAATATTTTAAGATTTCTTTAGAAAATCTAGATGGTTATGAAGATATTACAGCAAGATTTCAAGATGTTTTTACTATCCAGCATTCTCCCCCAAAAACACGTCTTTTAAAATACAATGAAGATTTGATCCATCAAACAACACAGGATGTCAAAATAGATTATGATTATGATTTATTGTATCAGAGTTTAGCAGATTATCAGGTGAATCGTTCTTTACTGAGCCAGGATGATTTGAATTATGCGACAGAACTGGCTTATGTTTATCATGTTGATGCTTTAACACTGGCAGGCATCATCAAAGATGCTATGGAATCACAGGGAATCAATCGCGGTCGTATGAAGCAGGCAATTCAAAAATATTTTGATGTATCTCAAACATCTCAACTGCAGGAAGTTTATCATAAGCAGCCTATCCAGTTTCAAACATCAGATCAGACTTCATCACCACTTGTTTTACATATGAAATATTTAGATTCCTTAACACCCTATGATCTTTTAAAAGATAAACAGGGAGGCAAAGAACCTGTCTATCATGATTTAATGATTGTGGAAACATTAATGGTTCAATTAGGTTTAAAACCTGCTGTGGTGAATGTTTTGATTGAATATGTCTTAGGTAAGAATAATAATCGTTTATCAAAACGTTATTGTGAAGCGATTGGTGCTTCATGGGCCCGTAAGAATATTCAGACGGCTATGGATGCCTATCGTGAATTGATGAATCAATCCACACCAGAACAATCAAAAGAAGAAGAGGTTTCATCATCTTCATCACAAAGTCAAGTGTCATCACAAGAGCTGATGGACTTACTTAATCAATTGAAGGAGGGACAATTATGATCAAAATATCTGATATGATCGTCAAAGATGATATTGAAAAGTTAAAAAAAGAAAGCCAGTATGCATTATTAAAGGAACAAAATATTCAAGCTTTTTTAAAACAGAATCATTTAGATCCATCTGTTATGGATGATTACTGGGTAGAATTTTTAGATTATAATGATGATTTTCATGTTTGTCAGTCATGTCAATCTTTAAATCAGTGTCCTAAAGATACCATTGGTATGCAAAAAATATTAAAATATTATGATGGTGAAATTGTTTTAGAACTGCAAAGCTGTCCTTTTGGTAAAGAAATTGAAAAGAAGAGAAAACTTCTCGATCACTTTGTGATGAGCAATGTTAGTGAAGATTTAATGCTGACAGATTTGTCTTCACTCAAGATTGTTGAAAATGCGGCGAAACTTTCAGCTAATCATCAAAATGCTTTAGGACATATTCTTAAGTATTCACAGACACCCACTTCACAAGGACTTTTCTTACATGGTCCAATGGGAAGTGGAAAGACAACATTGTTGGCTGGTTTGATGAATAGTTTAGCTAAGAAAGATAAACAGATTGGATTTATTCATTTTCCAACTTATCTGATTGATCTCAAAGCCAGTTTTTCTTCTGGTGATAATGAATACGCTATGGATAAGTTGTTGAAGGTTGATTATTTACTGTTGGATGAATTAGGTGAAGAAAATATCACAGCGTGGTCACGTGATGAAATTCTATTAACCATTTTATCTTATCGTTTATTGAATCATTTACCCACTTTTTTTACAAGCATGTATGGTTATAATGAATTAAAAAAAGTCTATACTTTAAAAAAAGGTGATGAAATTCGTGCAAATACAATTATTTCAAAATTGAAAGCGTTAAGCATTGAAATAATGCTTGACTGAACCAAAATGACGATATAGAATGTACTCGAAAGTATAGAATACAATGTCATTTTATGATAAAATAATAACGAAAAAAGCGAGAGGAGAGTAGTTATGGTGAAATGCATTGGAGTATTAACTTCTGGTGGAGATGCGCCAGGAATGAACGCAGCTATCCGTGCTGTAACAAGAACTTGTTTAAACAAGGGAATTAAAATTTATGGGGTGCGATTAGGATATAAAGGACTTCATGATGGTGAATTTATTGAATTCGATAGGCATAGTACACGTAATATTATTAACATTGGGGGAACATTCTTAAAATCTGCACGTTTTCCTGAATTTAAAGACCCTAAAGTCAGAGAAGAAGCCATTGAACAAATGAAAAAAGTTGGAATGGAAGCTTTGGTTGTTATTGGGGGAGATGGAAGCTATAATGGAGCTTTAAAATTAACCGAAATGGGAATCAACTGTATTGGTATTCCTGGAACAATAGATAATGATATTCCTGATACTGATTTTACAATTGGATTTGATACAGCTTTAAATACAATTGTAGATGCTTTAGATAAATTAAGAGATACATCAAGCTCACATCAAAGATGTACAATTCTTGAAGTTATGGGAAGAAGATGTGGTGACTTGGCTGTTCATGCAGGACTTGCCTGTGGAGCAGAAATGATTGTGACAAGCGAAAGTGGTTTTGATGAAGAAGAAGTCATTGAAACTTTAAAACGTTCAAAAGCTTCTGATAAAAAACATGCTTTGGTTGTTATTACTGAACATATTACTGATGTTCATGAACTTGCAAAACGTGTTGAAGAAGCAACTGGTTTTGAAACACGTGCTAATGTTTTAGGACATATGCAAAGAGGTGGACGTCCATCTGCTAGAGATCGTGTTTTAGCTACTCGTATGGGAATCAAAGCTGTTGAATTATTAGAAGAAGGTAAAGGTGGTCTTTGCATTAGTGATGTTAAAGGTGAAATTGTTGGACTACCAATTCAAGAAGTCTTAGGACATAAACGTAAAATCAATCAAGGTATTTACGAAGATGTATTAAAACTTCGTTAAATATAAACTAAGCTATAGGAGATTAATTGAGAATGAAAGATAAGATGAAGAAAACAAAGATTATTTGTACAATTGGACCTGCATCTGAAGATCCAAAAATGTTAAAAAAATTAGTTTTAGCTGGTATGAATGTTATGCGTTGTAACTTCTCTCATGGTGATTATGAAGAACATGGTAAAAAAATGCAAACAATGCGTGATGTCAATGCTGAACTTGGGACAAACTGTGCTATTTTATTAGATACAAAAGGGCCTGAAATTAGAACTGGTGATTTTGAAGGTGGATTTACTGAATTTAAAAAAGGACAAGTATCTACAATCTGTGTGGAAGATATCGTAGGGACTGCAGATCGTTTCACAATCACTTATAAAGATTTATACAAAGATGTTAAACCTGGTGGATTTATCTTAGTGAATGATGGTCAAGTTGAATTATTAGTTGACCATGTTGAAGGAACTGATATCGTTTGTGTTTGTGCAAATGATGGTAAAGTCAAAAATAAACGTGGAATCAATGTTCCTGGTATCGAACTTGGATTTGATTTCATTTCTGAAAAAGATAGAGCTGACTTAGAATTCGGATGTCAACAAGATGTAGATTACATCGCTGCATCATTTGTACGTCGTCCTCAAGACGTTTTAGATGTTAAAAAAATATTAGTTGAAAATGGAAAACCTGATATTCAAATCATCGCTAAAATTGAAAATAGCGAAGGTGTTGAAAAAATGGATGATATTATCAAAGTTGCTGATGGTATCATGGTTGCACGTGGGGATTTAGGTGTTGAAGTTCCTGCTGAAGATGTACCATTAATTCAAAAAGAATTAATCAGAAAATGTAAAGCAGCTGGTAAAATTGTTATTACTGCAACACAAATGCTTGAATCTATGCAAGAAAATCCAAGACCAACTCGTGCTGAAGTCAGCGACGTTGCAAACGCTATTTATGATGGTACTGATGCTATTATGTTATCTGGTGAATCTGCACAAGGTAAATATCCAGAAGAAGCTGTTATGGTTATGAACAAAATTGCAATTAAAACAGAATCTACATTAGATTATGCTTCATTACATAGAAAAGCTGTCAGAACTGCATCTGATGATCCTTCTGAAGCTATCTGTATGTCAGTAGCTGAAATTGCAACAAAATTCAATGTTGCTGCCATCGTTGCATTTACAGAATCTGGATTTACAGCAAAGAAAATGTCTAGATATAGACCAGAATGTCCAATCATTGCGGCAACTCCATATGAAAAAACAACTAAGAAATTAGCAATTAACTGGGGTGTTAAATCTGTCACATGTAAACACATGGATACAACAGAAGGTTTATTAAACTTAGCTGAAGTTATTGCAAAAGAAAACGGTGTTAATGCTGGGGAAACAATCCTTGTTACTGGAGGAACTCCTGGTGTTCGTGGAACAACAAGCTACTTACAATTAATCACTGTTAAATAAATTTTCAATCAATTTCTATTCATGAGAAAAGTATCACTTTCAAAGTGATGCTTTTTTATGTAAAATTTACATTTTAGAGATTTTTTCATATTTTATACACAAAAATATGATATTTTAAATATAGAAAAGAGATAAAGAGAAAGGTATGCTGAAATATGTTTCATCAAGCAGGAGATAAACTGAAGATTTGTTCCTATTTATTTATGATTTTCTATACAATGAAATCACTCATTTTTCGATTACAATATATATTGTCAATTGAAAATTTATTCAGTTTTTCAAAAGATATTGTCTTTGCATTCATTGTGTCATTATTGATTTATGGCTGTAGCTATATAGTGAAATTATATGAAAATAAGAATATTTTATAAACTCAAAAAATGACAGGGGGGGGGGTACAAAACGTGACTTATAAAGTATCTAAAATTTTAAAAGTCTGTGCTTATATTTTCTTGGTTGGGAGTATCTTACAACAAGGATATACAATAGCGATGAATACATCTTATTTAAATACTGGTGAGCTAATGGGAGTAGAATCTATGCTGATGATGTTGTGGTCTTGTTTTATCTCCTTTTTGCTTTCATTAATCATCTATGGATTTGCAGAAATTATTGAATATTATGAAATGAAAAAAACAAAAGATACAGATATCTTGACAAATGAGAATAATGATGTAAAATAACTTTACAAGCAATGATTTAGGATATGTTTTTATAAGTGATTGTTTAGAGAAAAGATGGTTGGTGAAAATCTTTGATAGCTTATAGAAATACTCCCTAATAGGCTACACTCGAAAGAGATTGTCGTAGAACTGCGTTAAAGTTTTGAGGTTATCTGATAGATAATGAATAAAGGTGGTACCACGAGATTTCGTCCTTTGGATGAAATCTCTTTTTTATTAAGGGGGCAGATATGGAAAAAGGACATTTAGAATTTCCTGATTATCATCATGAAGAATCAATGAAGGCATTGATTCAAGCTATGAAAGATGATCATAATCCTTTTGGTGTCAATGGAGCAGGTTCTTTTGAAAGCTGTTCAAGTTATCAGGAATGGATTTCAAGAGAAAAGAAGAATCATTTAGGTATTGAATTAGAAGATGGTTTTGTTCCAGGGACAGAGTTTTTATATGTTGTCAATAATCAGGTGATTGGTTGTATTCATATCCGTCATTGCTTAAATGAGGCTTTATTCAAACATGGTGGACATATTGGCTATTCCATTCATCCCGATTATCGTAGGCAGGGATATGCGACAGATATGTTGAAACAGGCACTTCAATTTTGTCAACAATGGGAAATTGAACCCGTATTAATCACTTGTCATCAAGATAATGTGGCTTCAAGAAAGACCATTGAAAAATGTGGTGGTGTTTTTGAAAATCAATATGATGATATTTTAAGATTTTGGATAGGAGGAAAGAAATAATGAGAGATTTTATTAATGAAGAAGCTTTAAATACTTTAAATCATTCATGTGCACATGTGATGGCACAGGCAGTTAAGCATTTATATCCTCAAGCTAAATTCTGGGTTGGACCAGTTGTGAGTGAAGGATTCTACTATGATATTGATTTAGGTGATCAGGTGATTACTGATGATGATTTACCTAAAATTGAAAAAGAAATGAAGAAAATCTGTAAAGATGGAAAAAGAATTATCAGAGAAGACATTTCTAAGGAAGAAGCTTTAGACATGTTTAAAGATGATCCTTATAAGTTAGATTTAATTCAAGGTTTAGAAGATGGACATATTACATGTTATCGTCAAGGAGACTTCGTCGATTTATGTAGAGGGCCACATGTAGAAACTGTCAAATTATGTAAGAATTTTAAATTATTAAAACATTCTGGAGCTTACTGGAAAGGGGATAAAAACAATAAAGTTCTACAAAGAATTTATGGTGTTTGTTTCCCAACAGCCCAAGAGTTACAGGAACATTTAGACTTTTTAGAAGAAGCTAAAAAAAGAGATCATAAAAAATTAGGAAGAGAACTTGATTTATTTATGATGAGTGAATATGCACCAGGTATGCCATTTTTCTTACCACATGGGATGTTATTAAGAAATACATTAGAACAATACTGGTATGAAGAACATGCCAAAGAAGGATATCAGTTCATTAAAACACCAATCATGATGTCAAGAGAGTTATGGGAAACTTCAGGACATTGGGATAACTATAAAGAAAATATGTATACAAGTGAAATTGATGAGCGTGAATTTGCGATTAAACCAATGAACTGTCCAGGAAGTATGCTTGTTTATAAAAATGGTTTACATTCTTATAAAGATTTACCTCTTCGTATGGGAGAACTTGGACAAGTGCATAGACATGAAGCCAGTGGTGCTTTAAATGGTTTATTTAGAGTACGTACTTTTACACAGGATGATGCACATATCTTTATGACACCTGATCAGATTGAAAGTGAAGTTGTACGTTTGATTTCATTTATTGATCGTGTTTATTCTAATTTAGGCTTACCATATGATATTGAATTATCAACTCGTCCAGAAGAAAAATATATTGGAGATTTAGAAATTTGGGAAAAGAGTGAAGCAGCCTTAGCAGCAGCATGTCAAGCAGCTGGAAAAGACTTTAAAGTCAATCCTGGAGATGGGGCTTTCTATGGTCCAAAACTTGACTTCCATGTTAGAGATTCTTTAGGAAGAGTTTGGCAATGTGGAACAATCCAATTAGATATGAACTTACCAGAAAGATTTGATTTAACATATGTGGATCATAATGGTGAAAAAGTGAGACCAGTTATGTTACATCGTGTGATCTTTGGTTCTATTGAAAGATTTATTGGTATTTTGATTGAACACTTTGCAGGGGCATTCCCATTATGGTTAGCACCAACACAAGTCAAAGTGATTCCAGTTAAAAATGAATATCATTTAGAATATTCAAAAGAAGTCTATAAACTTCTAGAAGACAAAGGAATTCGTGTGGAATTAGATGATCGTGAAGAAAAATTAGGTTATCGTATTCGTGAAGCACAGATGAAGAAGATTCCATATCAGCTAGTCTTAGGTGATAAAGAAAGAGATGAAAGAACTGTGACTTATCGTCAATATGGTGAACAAAAACAAATCACTGTATCATTAGATGAATTTGTAGATATGGTCTTAAAACAAATTGAAGAAAAATCAAGATAAGCGAGTTGAATGACTCGCTTTTTGATTGAAAAGAAAAAGTTATTTCATAGTTTTGAAATAACTTCCCTTTTTTATTCATATAATGCTGTTGATAAATAACGATCGCCACCATCAGGTAATAAAACAACAATATTCTTATCTTTGTATTCAGGCTGTTTAGCTAAAGTTTTAGCAGCATATAAAGCAGCACCTGAAGAAATACCAGTAAGAATTCCTTCTTTTTGAGCAAGCTGTCTAGCAGCTTCAAAAGCTTCTTCAGTAGAAACAGTTATTATATGATCATAAATATGTGTATCTAAAGTTTCAGGAACAAAGTTTGCGCCAATACCTTGAAGCTGATGAGGGCCCGTTTGTCCATTTGAAAGGAGTGGAGAATCTTTTGGTTCTACCGCAATGATTTGTACCTGTGGATTCTTTTCTTTTAAATATTGTCCAACTCCACTGATTGTCCCACCAGTTCCAACTCCAGCAACAAAGATATCTACTTTTCCATCCATCTGTTCATTAATTTCTGGACCTGTTGATAGATAATGGGCTTTTGGATTACTTGGATTGGTAAACTGACTAGGAATGAAGCTTTGAGGAATATCTTTTGCTAAAGCTTTGGCTTTATTAATGGCTCCAGTCATTCCTTCTTGACCTGGTGTTAAAACAAGCTTGGCACCGAATGCTTTCATGAGTTTTCTTCTTTCTTCACTCATTGTATCAGGCATTACGATAATGACTTCAAAACCTAAAGCCGTACCAATGGCACATAATCCAATACCTGTATTACCGCTTGTTGGTTCTATAATTGTTGCACCAGGTTGTAGTTTTCCAGATTCTAAAGCATCTAATAACATACCTCTTGCAACACGATCTTTGACACTGCCAGCAGGATTATAATATTCCAGCTTGGCGAATAAATGGGCCTGAGTTTGTTCCTGCTTTTCTATATGATGTAATTGTAGAATAGGTGTCTGTCCTACCATCTCTTGAATACTGTGATAAATTTTCATATCTGAAAACCTCCTTTTTATTGTCCTCATTATAGAAAGTATAGGCTAAAAAAGCAAAGAATATGATAAATCTTTTGTGTGTCATTGATAAGAAAATCATAATATTATTTACCAAATCTTCATATTCTATGTTATAATGAAAAAACATAGAGGGAGGAATAAAAATGATCTGTTATGATAAAAATGATATAAAGGATTTAAAAAATCATGAAGATAAATATTATATGCCAAATGCATTGTTTGATACAATGCAATACAAACTTGTCCGTTTGGAAGTCAAATGGGCTTATGTTGCATGTTTGAATGTTATGTTGAAAACACCATTATATGATTATGATGGATTTGCTTATATTAAAGATGATCATCCTCAAATGATTGAAGTTTTAAAAGACTTAGCTCATAAAAATGTTGATCAGCAAAAAATTGATGGTTATATTCAAGAATTAGAAGATTGTGGACTTGCTCAAAGAAAAGGTAGAAATATTTATTTGAAAAAAATTTCTAATATCTTTTAGGAGGTTATTATGTTTGATTTGATTGTTAAAAAAACAATTCCAAATTATCAAGATACACAAGCACCTGAAATAAGAGAAAAGTATGGAACACTATGTAGTGTTCTTTCTATTATATGTAACTGTGTCATGGTCATCTTTAAATTATTATTTGGATTTATGACACATTCAGTAGCTATTCAGGCTGATGGATTTAACAATCTATCAGATATGGGGAGCAATTTAGCAACACTTTTTGGTTTTAAATTAGCAGGAAAACATCCTGATAGTGACCATCCTTATGGACATGGTCGTTATGAATATATTGCAGGATTAATCATTTCTTTTTTAATTTTATTAGTAGCGTTTTCCTCTTTTAAAGAATCAGTGATGAAAATTATCAAACCTGAAGCCCTTCTTTTTACATGGGGTGCCCTCATTGTTTTGGTTGTATCTATTTTTATCAAATTATGGATGGCTTCTTTTAATAGAAAAGCTGGAAAAATCATTGATTCCACATCTTTAAAAGCAGCTTCACAAGATAGTTTAAATGATGTCTGTGCAACTCTTGCAACCTTGGTTTCTTTATGTTTAAGTTTAGTAACCTCATTTCCTGTGGATGGAATAATTGGGGTTATTGTTTCCATTGTTGTGTTTAAGTCAGGAATTGATATTTTTAAGGATACTGTTGATCCATTATTAGGAAAAGCGCCTGATAAAGAACTGGTTAATGACATCTATGAGTATGTTCTATCATTTGATCAGGTTTTAGGTATTCATGATTTTATGTTGCATGATTATGGGCCTGGACGTCAATATATGACTTTTCATGCTGAAGTGGATTGCCATGAAGATATCATGACTGTTCATGATCAGATTGATGTTATTGAAAGAGATTTATTAGAAAAGTTTAATATTTTAACAACAATCCATATGGATCCTATTGATACAATGGATGAACTTACAAATCAGTTAAAACAGGAAGTTCAAAATATTGTTCAGGCATTGAATCCAAACTATAGTATTCATGATTTTCGACTGGTCAAAGGACCAACACATATTAATCTCATTTTTGATGTTTTATTGCCTGCTGATGATGAAATTTCACATCAGGAGTTGAAGCAAAAAATCACAGAAGCGATTCAACAAATCAATTCACACTATTTTTGTGTGATACAGATAGATCATGCATTTTTATAAAAAGTGTTTGACAAATGTTTATAGACAAGATAATATATTATTAACAACAGTGAAGAGAAGAGTAGTTTATGATGATTTGATAGAGAGTTCTTGGTTGGTGGAAAAGAATATTGAGGCATAAATGAAGATGGTCTTGGAGTTTCATTAGTGAATGATTTAGCTAATGGCGGGTGTACCCGTTATCGTACTAGAGTATGTTGGTACTCGAAGAGATTGTTATAGTGATGTAACGATGAATTAAGGTGGTAACACGGGTTATATACTCGTCCTTAGCGGGACGGGTTTTTTTATTTATAGGAGGGATTTCATGATTGAATTAAAACATATTCAAAAAGTTTTCCATACACCTAAAGGAGATATTCATGCCTGTCAGGATGTTAATTTGACAATCCAGAATGGTGAAATCTTTGGGGTTATTGGATATAGTGGTGCTGGGAAGTCAACACTTGTTCGTATTATTAATCAGCTTGAAAAACAGACAAGTGGAGAAGTCTTTATTGATGGTGAAGATATTTCATTATACAATGCTAAAGATTTAAGAAAGAAAAGAACAGAGATGGGAATGATTTTTCAACATTTTAATTTATTGTGGTCAAGAACAGTACAAAAAAATATTGAATTGCCATTAGAGATTGCTGGTGTTGAAAAAAGCAAACGTGTTCAAAAAGCAAAAGAATTAATTGAACTGGTTGGATTGCAGGGACGTGAAAATGCTTATCCAAGTGAATTATCTGGTGGACAGAAACAACGTGTAGGTATCGCAAGAGCATTAGCCAATGATCCAAGTATTCTGTTATGTGATGAAGCAACCAGTGCATTGGATCCAGATACAACGGAACAGATTTTAGATTTATTAAAAGATATTAATCAAAAACTCGGGATTACGATTGTCATGATTACACATCAGATGGAAGTCGTACAAAAAATCTGTCATCGTATCGCTGTTATGAGTGAAGGGAAAGTTGTAGAAACAGGTCGTGTCAAAGATATCTTTGAACATCCTCATCATCACATTACCAAACGTTTTGTCAGAGATATATCAAGTAAGATTGATGATGATAAGCAAAATGAAAATCTTAAACAGATTTATCCAGATGGTATTTTATTAAGATTAACATTTGATGAAGATATTTCCAGACAACCTATTGTTTCTCGTGTCATTAAAGAAACAAAATTAGATTTAAGTATTGTTTCAGGAAATCTCACAAATACAATTGATAGTTCTTTTGGAGTATTGATTGTCAATGTCATAGGTGGAACACAACAGGATTATGAAGATGTCATTCAAAAATTTAAAGACTATCAGGTTATTGTGGAGGTGATTTAAGATGAGTGAATTTTTAAGTCAAATTGACTGGGATGCTATGTATGTTGCCATCCAGGAAACATTATTGATGACAGTGGTTTCTTTAGTGATTGCTGTTATATTAGGGTTTGTTTTAGGAATCATCCTTTATATCACAAAAGAAGACGGACTTTATCCTCATAAAGTTATTCATCGTATTTTAGATTTTATTATTAATCTTTTTAGAGCTATCCCATTTATTATTTTAATATTCCTGCTTCTACAGTTTACAATTAAAATTATGGGAACAATGTTAGGAGTCAAAGGCGCTTTACCAGCACTGATTCTATCAAGTGCACCTTTCTATGCAAGAATGTGTATGATAGCTTTAAGTGAGATTGATAAAGGAACAATTGAAGCCAGCAAGGCTATGGGAGCAAGTTCCTGGCAGATTATTACAAAGGTTCTTATACCTGAAGCTAAACCAGCATTAATTTCAAGTATGACTGTTATGGCTATTTCTTTAGTAGGTTATACAGCTATGGCAGGATGTATTGGATCTGGAGGACTTGGAAACTTAGCCTATATGTATGGATATGCTAGACAAAATATGCCAGTTATGTATACAGCAACATTCTTTGTTTTAGTGATTGTCTTTATTATACAGATTATTGGTGATTTGATTGTGAAAAGAATTGATAAGAGATAGGGAGGAAAACATATGAAAAAATTATTTATTGGAATTTGTGCATTATTTTTAGCTATTGGATTAACAGGTTGTGGAGGTGGAAACACAGCGAGTGATGAAAAAACATTAACTGTTTCTGCAACATTAGATCCTCATTCTAAAATCTTAGAGGAAGCTAAACCTATATTGAAAGAAAAATATGACATTGATTTAGAAATTAAAGTGTTGGATGATTATTATATTTTCAACAAAGCTTTAGATGCAGGAGAAGTAGATGCTAACTATTTCCAACATCGTCCATTCTTTGAAGGTGAACTTAGTGAACATGGATATAAAATTGTAGAGGAAGCTGGTATTCATTTAGAGCCATTTGGATTTTATTCTCAGACAATAAAAGATATCAAAGATATTCCTGAAAATGGGGAAGTGATTATTTCTAACTCTGTAGCTGACCATGGAAGAATTCTTGGAATTCTAGAAGATGCTGGAGTGATTGAATTAAGTGATGATGTCGAACGTCTTGAAGCAACAACAGAGGATATTGTATCTAATCCAAAGAATTTATCATTTGAAGAAATTAAACCAGAATTACTTGCAACTGCTTATCAAAATAATCAAGGGGATTTAGTTGCGATTAATGGAAACTATGCCCTGCAGGCTGGATTAAATCCAACAGAAGATGCGTTAATTATTGAAACAGTAGATGCTGATAATCCATATGTGAATATTGTTGCAGTACAAGAAGGTCATGAAAATGATGAAAAGATTAAAGCATTGATTGAAGTCTTAAAATCTGATGAAATAAAACAATTTGTAGAAGATGAATATAAAGGTGCTGTTGTTATGGTAGATTAAGATGAGTATTTCTCATCCATTGGCATAAACTTAAGATATACTCTTAGGTTTATGCCTTTTTAATAGGATTTCATATTTGAATTGTGGTATAGGATGATGATGTTATATTGATGAAAGTTATAAAAATAATAGTGGTCGTCCAAATAATTGAAGATAATGATATTGGAGGAATATCTATCTATGATATGGGATTGAAAGAATTTACACGATATAATGGGTCAATTGAAGAAATACCACTTCTTGTAGATAATGAAATGATGATTGTTGGTCTCATTATGTTTTTTATTCTATGTTATTACTTAAATAAAAATTATCTCATCAATCATCAAAGAGATTATATGATGATGAGAATTGTGGGATTGACAAAAAGAGAAATGTTAATCAAAGAAGTAGAAAAAGGTTTTTATTCTTTTGTCATTATTAATATTATGAATATAACTTTGATTTTATTGGTAGAATCTTATCTTCAGATTGTCTATATTCCTATAGTGGAATTCCTTGTGATGAGTTTCATATGTTTAGGTATATGTGTGGTTATTTATATGATGCCATTATATGTTTTATGGAATGATTTAATGAATATTGATAATGGAGGTGGATTATCATGATCATTTTAGATGGGAAGAATTTAAGAAAAACTTATGGATATGCTGAAAACAAGGTAGATGCGATTAAGAATATTTCAATAGAAATTGAAGAAGGTTCTTTTGTGGCTGTTGTTGGAACCAGTGGTAGTGGGAAGAGTACTTTATTGCATGTATTGGCTGGCTTGGTAAAGCCAAATGCTGGAAAAGTTTATTTACAGGGAGAATCACTCTATGATATGAATGATGATCGTTTAACACGTTTAAGAAGGAGAAAAATGGGATTTGTGTTTCAATTCTTTAATCTGATTACAACTCATAATGTGATTGAAAATATTGTTTTACCAATTCATTTAGATAATAGACAGGTGGATGAAGAATATGTGGATGAGATTATTGATTTATTGAAACTTAAGGAAAAGAAATATGCCTTTATTCATGAACTTTCAGGTGGACAACAGCAACGTGTCGCAATTGCTAGAGCACTGGCCTCTAAACCAGCAATTATCTTTGCTGATGAGCCAACTGGAAATTTAGATGCGAAGAGTTCACAGGAAGTGATTCAATTATTAAAAATAGCACAAAGAAAATATCATGAAACTGTCATTATGGTGACACATGATGAAATGATTGCTAATGTAGCTGATCGTATTTTACGTATTGAAGATGGACAAATCATACAGGATACGGCACAAAAAAACGAATGATTGTATAAATCATTCGTTTTGAATTTTTATTGAATTGGTTCAAAATCAATAGCACCATGTTTACATAATGGACAGATGTAGTCTTCTGGAAGAACATCTCCTTCATAAATGTAACCACAGATTTTACATACAAATCCTTTTTTGCCTTCTGTTTGAGGTTTTGGTTTGACATGATTTTGATAATATGTATAAGTCATTGTATCTAAATCAGAAATGACGCGCGCTTCTGTTACTTTACATATAAACATACCATGTGTCTGTAAGTCTACATATTCTTCAACTTCAAGTGACATAAAAGCATTAATATAACGAGGTAAGAAAGCTAAACCGTTATCAGCATATAATGGTTCAAAACCATCGAATTTATTAACTGTACGACCACTTTGGAAACCAAATCTTTCAAAAATACTAAATGGAGCATCAACAGATAAACAGTTGACATTCATTTTTCCCGTTTGTTTAATGACATGATGTGAATAATTTTGTTTATTAATATTCACCGCAACACGATTTGGATTATCACTGACTTGTGTGACAGTATTAACAATTAATCCGTTATCTTGTTTACCATCATGACTTGTCACAACATAAAGTCCATAACCAATTTTAAATAAAGCACTCATATCATGTTTATTTGCTTTATCATTAGATTTGGCGATATAGTCACGACATAATTCATCCGCTAATTGGTCAATGGCTTCTTGACTTTCACTATTTAATGCTGATTTAACAGTGACATGATTTTCAGCCCAAGTTATGTTTTTACAGTTTTCTAACATGCCTTTCATGACTTTACAAGCCATTGGAGCCCATGATCCATTTTCTATTAATGCGATTGTACGATTTTGAAAATTTCTTTCCGTTAAATGATGAATGAATTCTTTCATGAATGGGAAAACATCTGCATTATAAGTCACTGAAGCTAAAACAAGCTTACCATATCGAAAAGCATCACTTACACATAAAGCCATATCATCACGTGCTAAATCATGCACAACAACTTTTGGACATCCTTTTTCTGTTAATTTTGATGCCAATAAATCAACTGCTTTTTGAGTATGTCCATAAATAGAATTATAAGCAATCATAACACCATCTGTTTCCACACTATAAGATGACCAAGTCTGATAAAGATTTAAATAGTGTGATAGATTGTCTTTTAAAACAGGTCCATGTAATGGACAGATCATTTGAATATCTAAAGTTGCAGCTTTTTTAAGCACTGCCTGGACTTGTGCACCATATTTTCCAACAATACCAATGTAGTAACGACGTGCTTCATCATCCCAGTCTTCTTTGACATCATTAGCTCCAAATTTTCCAAATCCATCTGCTGAAAATAAAATCTTATCCTTTTGATCATAAGTCATCATCACTTCAGGCCAATGTACCATTGGCGCAAATACAAATGATAATGTATGTTGACCTAAACATAATTCTTCACCGTTTTTCACAACTAATCTTTGATAGTTTTCATCTAAAGCGAAGAACTGTTCTATCATCATAAATGTTTTAGCATTCCCCACTAATGTTGTGTTAGGGTAAACTTTCATAAAGTTTAAGATATTAGCAGAATGGTCAGGTTCCATATGTTGAATAATTAAATAATCAGGCTGACGCCCTTGTAAAACTTCATCAATATTATCTAGCCATTCATGTGTAAAATGAATATCTACAGTATCCATTATCGCAATCTTTTCATCTAAAATCACATAAGAATTATAAGCCATACCATTTGGGACAACGTATTGTCCTTCAAATAAATCAATATGATGGTCATTAACACCTACATATCTGATATCTTTTGTTATTTCCATACTTTGAACTCCTTTCAATGTCTCTATTCATTATAGTCATATCCTAGTGAAAAATCAATGTCGATGCGTAAAACAAAAAATGTTTATTTTCATGATAAAAAAGTGTAAAATAAAAATATAAAATCAATGTAAAGAAAACCTAAAGTTTTTGTAAATAAGATAAATAAGCTTGATTATATGAATAAGACATATTATTTTTTTATTGACATATATAAGGAGGAAATTATGAGAGGTTGTAGAGAAAATAGAGAATTGTCATGGTTAAAATTCAACGACCGTGTTTTAATGCAGGCAAAGGATAAAAAAGTACCTTTAGGGGAACAGTTAAACTTTGTATCTATCTTTCAATCCAATATGGATGAATTTTTTATGGTGCGCATTGGAACACTATATGATCAAATGTTATTTTACCCATCTTCTAAAGATAATAAAACACAAATGACAGGAGAAGAACAATTAAAAGCCTGTTTAACAAGAGTTGGTTTTTTAAATCGTAAAAAAGATCGTATCTATACACGTATTATGGATGATTTAAAAGAATATGGTTGGGGTATTGTCAAATATCATCAATTAAAGAATAAAGAAGATCGTAAATATTTTGAAAACTATTTTGATTCAGAAATCTTACCTTTGATTTCACCACAGGTTGTATCTAAAAGACAGCCATTTCCTTTTTTAAATAACAAGGAATTATATATTATTGTTCAGTTAGAATCTAAAAAAGGAAAACGTAAAATGGGGATTGTCTCTTGTGGTAATGCTATTGATGAAAGAATGTTGGCAGTCCCAAGTATGCAAGGTCAGTTTATTTTAGTAGAAGATATTATTTTACATTTTGTATCTAAAGTCTTTAGTAAATATACGATTAAAAATAAAGGTTTTATTCGTGTGACAAGAAGTGCAGATATTGATGAAGATGATCATTCTTTGGAAGGACATGATGATTATCGTGAAATGATGGAAACTTTGATTAAACAACGTCGTAAATTATGTCCAATTCGTTTGGAAATTTCAGAAGGATTGGAAGATTTGGAAATTATGATGTTGATGAACTTCTTGAATTTAAAGAAAAATCAGGTCTTTTTATCACAGGCCCCTTTAGATTTAGGTTTTATTGGGACATTAAGAGATCATTTACGTATGTTACATCCACAGTTATTTTATAAGAAATTAGAGCCAAGAAATAGTCCAATGGTTGAAAATGCTGTGCCAATGATTAAACAGATTAGTAAAAAAGATATTTTACTTGCGTATCCTTTTGAATCCATGTCACCATTTTTAAGACTATTAGATGAAGCCAGCCGTGATCCACATGTTGCAAGTATCAAGATGACATTGTATCGTGTCGCTAAAAATTCTAAGATTGTTAAATCTTTGATTAGAGCAGCTGATAATGGAAAAGAAGTCGTTGTTTTGGTGGAATTAAGAGCGCGTTTTGATGAAGAAAATAATATTGACTGGTCAAAACGTCTAGAAGCTGCTGGATGTCGTGTGATCTATGGATTGGATGGTTATAAAGTTCATTCAAAACTATGTCTGATTACTTATAAAAATAGTCAAGGTGTTCAATATGTTTCACAAATTGGAACAGGAAACTATAATGAAAATACCGCTAAACTTTATACAGATTTATCTTTAATGACACATCATCATGAATTAGGTGAAGAAATTAATGATGTCTTTAATCATTTAAGTTTAGGGGAAACCATGTCACATACAGAGCATTTGATGGTGGCACCACACTGTATGTTGTCAAAAATCTGTGAATATATTGATGAACAAATTGCATTAGCTAAAGAAGGTAAAGAAGCTTATGTTGGATTTAAATGTAATTCTGTGACATCAAAAACAATGATTAATAAGTTAATTGAAGCCAGTCAGGCTGGTGTTAAGATTGATATGATTGTCAGAGGAATTTGTTGTATTATTCCTCATGTAGAAGGTTATACTGATAATATCCGTGTAATTTCTATTGTAGGACGTTATCTGGAACATTCACGTATTTATATTTTTGGAACTGGCGAAGACAAAAAAGTTTATATTTCTTCAGCTGATTTAATGACAAGAAATCTAGAAAGACGTGTTGAAGTTGCGACACCTATTTTTGATAAAAAGATTCAAAATATCATTTGTTCAATGTTTAATACTATGTTGAATGATAATGTGAAAGCTTGTGAATTATTGGGAGATGGAAGTTATAAACGTATTAAAAATAAACAGACTGCAATGAATAGTCAGGAATACTTTTTTAAAAAAGGAATTGATGTAAAGGAGTCATGATATTGTGAGAGTGGGTATTTTAACAAGTGGTGGTGATTGTCAGGCTTTAAATGCGACAATGCGTGGACTGGCTAAAACACTTTATCAACAGAAAAAAGATGTTGAAATTATTGGTTTTTTAGATGGGTATAAAGGTCTTATGTATGAAAACTATCGTATTATGAAACCTGAAGATTTTGAAGATATATTGAATCTTGGTGGTACCATTTTAGGGACTTCAAGATGTCCATTTAAAAAAATGCGTGTGATTGAAAATGGTTTTGATAAAGTGGCTGCTATGAAAAAAACATATCAAAAATTAAAATTAGACTGTTTAGCCATTCTTGGTGGTAATGGATCATTAAAAACTGCCAATCTGTTATCACAGGAAGGGTTGAATGTTATTGGGTTGCCTAAAACCATTGATAATGATACATGGGGAACAGATTATACATTTGGTTTTCAGTCAGCTATTGATATCGCAACAAGATATTTAGATGAAATTCAAACAACTGCTGCCAGTCATAGCCGTGTGTTTATTGTGGAAATCATGGGACATAAAGTTGGACATATCTGCTTATCAGCTGGGATTGCCGCTGGTGCTGATATTATTCTATTGCCTGAAATTCCTTATGATATCGAAGTTGTTGTGGGAGAGATTGAAAAGAAAGTGAAAGCAGGAAAAAAACATATTGTGATCGCCTGTGCAGAAGGGGCTATTTCTAAAGAAGAATCACTGCTTTCAAAGAAACAATATAAATTGAAAGTCGCAACGCGAGAAGGACATTCTGTTGTTTATGAAATCGCCAATAAGTTATCACATTATATTGATAAAGAGATACGTGTATCTTGTGCCGGACATGCTCAACGCGGTGGACAGCCTTGTGCATATGATCGAGAAATATCAACATTATTTGGTATTGAAGGTGCCAAACTGATTATGAATAAGGATTTTGGAAAACTGGTTGTTTTTGTCAATCATCGTCTTGATGCTATTCCATTAGAAGAAACTGCTGGAAAATTAAAATATGTTGATGTACAAGGTGATACTGTCAAAAATGCCAAACTGATGGGAATTTCTTTTGGTGATGAGATGACTTTGTCAAAGTGAAGATCATTAAGAATCAGACTTATTTAACAGGTCTGATTTTTTTGTTAATGTTTTTAACATTTTACTATTGATAGAGAATTGTTTTATAATAGAGTAAAGGAATAATGAAAGAGGAAGGATTTTGTTATGTTTAGAAACATGAGAAGAGTGAAAAATGAGATTTCTGTAGAAGAAGCTAAAGAGTTATTAAAAAAGAATAGAAGAGCAGCATTATCAGTTCATGGAGATGATGGTTATCCATATACAATTCCTATTAATTTTTATTATGATGAAGATGAAAATAAAATTTATTTTCATAGTGCAAAAGCTGGACATAAGATTGATGCAATGAAAGTCAATGATAAAATCTGTTTGACAACATGGGATGATGGTTATCTGGTAGAGGGAGATTGGGCTTTTTATGTATCCTCTTGTGTTATCTTTGGGCGTGCCAAATTGATTGAAGATCGTCAAGTCACAGAAGATAAAACGAGAACATTAGCTTTAAAATATTTCCCAACAGTAGAAGAAGTGGAATATGTCATTAAAAAGAGTATTGATCGTGTTCAACTGGTTGCTATTGAAATTGAACATATTTCAGGTAAGAAGATTCATGAAAAATAAAGGGTGTGTCTAAATCAAGATCGACTTTGATTTATTTTAATTAGAAAAATAAGTCAAAATACAAAATATTTAGAAAATATTAAGAATTTGTACATTATTTTATTCTTTTTTTGGGGTTATACTTTTACTGAGGTGGAAAGTATGACTTTAAAATCAACGAAATGGTTAACAGTAGCAGGAACTGTTGCATTATGTCTATTTCTTGTTTATTTGGGACAATCCCATTATTTGTCTCATCCAGAAAGTCTACAGTTATATTTAAAAAGAACAGGGGTTATCGCACCTGTTATATTTATACTTATTCAAATTGTACAGGTCATTATTCCAATTATCCCTGGTGGTGTCAGTAGTGGGATAGGTGTTATTGTATTTGGAGCTGTTGAAGGCTTTCTATATAATTATGTAGGATTGCTTATTGGTTCTTATATTGTTTTTCGATTAGTGAAAAAATATGGCCAAAATTTTATATTGAAAGTCACTGATCAAAAAACATATGATAAATATATTGGATGGCTTGATAAAGGTCAAAAATTTGAAATCTTTTTTTCTTTAGCAATTTTGCTGCCCGGTTTTCCAGATGATTTATTATGTATGATTGCTGGTCTTACCAGTATGTCAACAAGAAAATTTATGATAATTAATATTCTTTGTAAACCAATAGGATTGTTTTTCTATTCTTATGGAATAAAAGAGCTGTTAGGCATTTTAGGACAGTTCTTTTAAATGTTGAGCTTTGCCGTACAGGTTAATACATATAAAAATGATTTGATTAAAGTGATGTTATATTGATATATCAAAAGAAGCCAATCGTTATGATTGACTTCTTTTTTTGAAATGAAACTTTTATAAAGTACACAAGAATTACACAAAATTTCCATAGTAATTTCATAACAATTTTATATGATGAATTTTGTAAAAAAGAAGTGAAAAATAAGATTGATAAGGAATGATTTTATGGCTTTTAATACATTGGTTTTTTTATTGTTTTTTTTATTTGTTTTAGTCGGAAGCTTTCTTGTTCCCGCAAAGTGGAAGTGGATTTTTCTGCTGCTTTCCAGTTACTTTTTTTATTGTTATGCAAGTGTGAAGTTCTTGATATTTATTTTGTTGACGACACTGAGTTCTTATATGGCCACTCTGTATATGGGCAAGCAATATCAGATGGAAAGGAGTCAAACATCAACAAAAGAATATAAAAAGAAATGTCGTTTGAAAAGAAAAAGAGTACTGATTCTCACATTAGTATTGAATTTTGGAATTTTATTATTTTTAAAATATTTTAATTTCTTTTCAGAAAATATAAATCATTTATTAGAAACATTGTCTTTGGGAAGTCAGATACCAACACTTCATCTGATCCTACCATTGGGAATTTCTTTCTATACATTTCAGACCATGTCTTATGTTATTGATGTTTATTGGGGGAAAATTGAACCAGAACGCAATCTGGCAAAAGTGGCTTTATTTGTGTCTTTCTTTCCACAAATTCTTCAGGGACCTATTGGTAGATTTAAAGATCTGGCTCCCCAACTTTATGCACCCAAAAAGGCAAGTTATCGTGATTTGAAATTTGGCTTACAGTTAATGTTATGGGGTTATTTTAAGAAAATGATTATTGCTGATAGAGCTGCAGTCATAGCTGATTTTGTCTTTGAAAATTATATGAATGTCTCAGGTATGGGTGTTGCTTTAGGAGTCTTTATGTATGCTATTCAGGATTATACTGATTTTTCAGGCTGTATAGATATTGCACGTGGATGTGCACAGACAATGGGAATGACTATGGCAGAAAATTTTCGTCGTCCTTATTTCTCAAAGACTGTTTCAGAATTTTGGAGAAGATGGCATATGTCATTGGGAAGTTGGATGAAAGATTATGTTTTTTATCCATTCTCATTGACTCCCGGGGTTAGACAAATAGGAAAATTCGCAAAGAAGCGTTTTGGTAAACACATTGGTCGAACTTTACCTATCGCTTTAGGAAATTTACTAGTCTTCTTTTTGGTGGGTGTATGGCATGGAGCACAATGGAATTATATTATCTGGGGAATCTTTTATGGATTCTTAATAGCAATCAGTGGACTGATGAAACCAGTTTGGAATTATTTGAATCAAAAGCTACATATATCTGTTCAATCTCGTAGCTTTCAGCTCTTTCAGATATTGCGTACCTTTTGGATAACTTGTGTAGGATGTATTATTTTTAGAGCAGTGACACTTACAGATGGATGGCGTGTTTTTCTTAAATGCTTTCATTTTTATGAATTTCCATTAGATATTAAAAAAGAGCTTGTTTCATTTGGATTGAATGGTAAAAATTATGTTGTTTTGTTAATAGGGTTGATTGTTTTATTGATTGTAGATATTCTTCAGGAGAAAAAGAGTGTTCGTGAACGTATTGAAAAAAGGTCTATCTGGATACGCTGGGGACTTTATCTTGTTACATTTCTCATTATTTTATTGTTTGGCATGTATGGTCCAGGATATGATCAAACACAATTTGTATATATGCAGTTTTAAGGAGGAAGTATATGACAAAATTTCAGAAATTCAAAATCTTTATTATGACAATCCTCATTGCAGGTCTGGTCTGTGGGATGAATTTTGTAATGTGTCGTCAGGCATATAGTTCTGATGCTGTACGTGTCAAAAACTTCTATAAGTTAGAAAACAATAGTCTTGATATGGTCATGATAGGAGCCAGTACAACATTTACGAATTATTCTGCCCCTCTAGCATTTAAAGAGTTTGGGTATACGAGTTATTCTCTTGGAACAAATGGTGCTCCTATGGGACTTGCAAAATCAATGCTGATTGAAGTTTTAAAGACTCAAAATCCTAAAGTGATTATTATTGATATTAATGGCATATTATATGATGATAAGTTTGAAAGCAAGGAAGGATCTTTGAGAGCATGGATTGATAATATGCCTTATTCTCAAAATAAGATCAAGACAATTCAAGAGCTGGTTCCTGAAGATGATCGGTTGTCTTATTATGTTCCATTTTTAAAATATCATTCCAATTGGGCAAAATTCAAAGATAATGTCAATGCCAGTATAGATGAATTAACGCATCATGATGATATTCATTTATCTTCAATGGGTATTCAAGGAACAGCTCAAATTACACCACAAAAATCTCCTATTCCTATTAAAACACATACGCAAGAAAGACCCATGTATCGTTTATCAGGACTGCATCTCAAAGAATTATTAGACTATTGTCAAAATCATGGTTTAAAAAATATTTTATTTACCAATATGCCACGTTATTATTCAAAAAAAATGATACCAGAACGTGAACGTAATAACGCTGCAAAAGCTTTGATACATCAATATGGTTATGAGTATATAGATATGGATGATTATGTTGATGAGATTGGCTTAAATCCACAGACAGATTTTTATAATCAGAATCATTTGAATATTTATGGTCAAAAGAAACTAACGATGTATTTAGGAAAACGATTGAATGAAAAGTATCATTTATCAGATACTCAACATGATGAGAAGGTAATTCAACGTTATCAACAGGAAGTGACAGCTTATGAAAAAATATATAAATGGGTAGATGAGCAGATTCGTTTAGGAAAGAAGAGAAGATATAACTATAAAGAAGTTAAAGAAATTATAGAGAAACAGGAGATATAAAATGTATAATGTTTTAGATTATTTAAAAGAGAGTGCCAGAAAATATCCTGATAAGGTTGCTTTTGCAGATATAGATCAATCAATAACATATGAAGAGCTATACAGAAAAGCACAGGAGATTGGTAGTGCATTAGCTTCAAAAATTTCAATAGGGCAGCCAGTTCCTATTTTTATGGAAAAGAGTGTAGATACGATTTGTCTGTTTTTTGGTGTCGTTTATGCTGGTGGATTTTATGTTTTGCTGGATATGAAACAGCCCCAAACAAGATTAAATCATATTATGAAGACGTTAGATTCAAAAATGATAGTGACATCTCAAAAATATATAGAGGCACTCAAAAAGAAACAAATGGAAAGTGATGTTATCTTATTAGAAGATTTATATGGACATGTTAATCTAAAAAAGTTAGATAGTATTGCAAGTCAGCATACGGATACAATGCCGTTATATACAATTTTCACATCAGGTTCTACCGGTATTCCTAAAGGTGTATGTGTTGCACATCGTAGTGTGATTGATTTTATCGAAACATTTACCAAAACATTTCATATTAATGAAAATGATGTTATTGGGAATCAGGCTCCCTGGGACTTTGATGTCTCCGTCAAAGATATTTATTCAACAATCAAAACGGGAGCAACTATGCAAATTATACCAAGGCAATATTTTTCAATACCAACTCAATTGTTAGATTTTTTATGTGAAAGAGAAGTCACAACAATTATTTGGGCTGTATCAGCTGTTTGCATTATTTCAACTTTGAAAGGGTTTGAATATAAAGTACCTCATAAGATATCTAAAGTGATGTTTAGTGGTGAAGTCATGCCAATGAAACAGCTTCGTATCTGGCAGTCTTATTTACCAGATACAATGTATGTTAATTTATATGGGCCAACAGAAATCACATGTAATTGTGCTTATCATATAATAAGTCAAATGGATCAGGATGATGTCATTCCTATTGGAAAAGCATTTCAAAATGAAAAAGTCTTTCTTTTGGATGAACACAATCAGGAAGTGATAATACCAGATGTCTTGGGTGAAATCTGTGTCAGTGGAACTGCCGTCAGTCTAGGATACTACAACAATCCACAACAGACACACCAGGCTTTTTGTCAAAATCCTCTGAATCCTTATTATCGAGAAATCATTTATCGTACTGGTGATTTAGGTTATTACAACAAACAAGGTGAATTATGTTTTGCCTCACGTAAAGATTTTCAGATTAAACATATGGGACATAGAATTGAGCTGGGTGAAATCGAAAAGGCCATGCAACATGTTGAAACGATTCAAAGAGCTTGTTGCCTTTATGAAAATCATAAAATCATTGCTTTCTATGATGGTGATATTGAACGTCGTGAATTGACACGTGTTTTAAAAAAAGAATTACCCGCCTTTATGATTCCTAATGTTTTTTATAAGGTTCATGGGTTCCCTCTCACAAAAAATGGAAAGATTGACAGACAGAAATTAAAATCAATGATGAAGGAGGATTGCAATGTTTAAACCACAGTATCAGGATGTTATCACAGATTTAGCAACACCAGCATATGTATTTGACATAGATGTTTTACAAGAAAGAATAGAGTTTATTCAAGGCATATTAGGAAAGAATATACAGTTATGTTATGCTATGAAAGCTAATCCCTTTGTGATTAAAAGTATTGAGGGGCTCATTGATTGTTATGAAGTCTGTTCTCATGGTGAATTTGAAATCTGTAAAAGGGCAGGCATACCTATGGAAAAAGTCGTCTTATCGGGTGTATATAAAAACGCTGATGATATTTTAAAGGTTATGAAGACATATCGTGAATGTCTTGTTTATACAAGTGAATCTGTACATCAGTTTACTATGATACATGAAATAGCTAAAAAACTAGATTGTCAGGTACCAGTATTACTGAGAATAACAACAGGGAATCAGTTTGGTATGTCAGAAAAAGAGATATGTCATCTCATTGAGTCTCGTCAACAATATCCTCATGTTGAAATTGTTGGAATCCAACATTTTTCTGGAACTCAAAGAAAAAAATTAAAGCTATATGAACAAGAACTCAAATATGTTGATACACTTTTACAGCGATTAGAAAAAGAGTATGGATATGTTGCAAAAAAATTGGAGTTTGGACCGGGCTTCTATGTGGAATATTTTCATGGAAGTCAGGTCTATGATGAAGTTGAACTTCTCCAAGGTTTTAAAGAACTTTTAGAGGGACTTCATTTTCAAGGGCAGATTATTTTGGAATTAGGAAGATTTATTGCAGCTAATTGTGGACAATATTATACCGAGATTGTTGATTATAAAGTCAATCAGGTTCCCTATTGCATTGTTGATGGTGGGATGCATCAGATAACATATTATGGTCAGATGATGGCTATGAAAATTCCACATTATCGTCAAATCAAAAAAGAAAAAGGAAATGATCAAATTATTCAATGTCATGTGTCCGGGTCTTTGTGTACAATCAATGATAATCTGGTTAAGGCTTTACCTTTAGAGAATCCGCAGATTGGAGATATTTTAGAATTTCAACGAGTAGGTGCATATGCAATGTGTGAAGGTATATCGCTCTTTTTAAGTCGTGATTTACCAAGTATTTATCTTTATTCAAAACAGAATGGATTATGTTTACAACGTAGTCGTTTTGAAACAAATATATTAAATTACAAAGGAGAATAAGAAAATGGAAAAATTATTAGAATTATTAGAAGAAATTGATGGTGATATTGATTTTAGAGAATGTCAGACATTGATTGATGATGGTGAATTGGATTCATTTGCAATCTTAGAAATTGTAGCTGAAATCAATGATACGTTTGATGTTCAGATTGGAGCTTCAGATATCGTTCCAGAAAACTTTAATTCAGCAAAAGCTATGTGGAAAATGATACAAAGATTAAAAGATGAATAGAAAACATGTACATATTTATAAAAAAAGAATGAAAGCAACAGCAATTATAATGCTTATTATTGGCATTTTATATGGAATGTATATATCTAGAACCACTTATCAGATTGAGGTTCCTCAACTAAAAAAAATAAAAAGTATCGTTTTAATTCAAAAAAAGACCATTCAGGAATTGACCGATCAAGATGCAATAGCTGATATTGCTACTCTCTTGAAAGGGAAGAAAACTCAACAAGAGAGTATTAATAATACTCCTTTCAATGTTAGTCAAAAGATTAGACTTGAGTTTCATTCAAAATATGGTGACATAACCTTTATCTATCTTTATAAGAAAGATAATCAATATTATATAGAGGAACCTTACAATGGTATTTATCAGATGAGTGAGAATGAATATAACAGTATTACTCGTTATCTTAGATAAGAGTAGTGTGTATGTTAGAGGCATGAGTGCCTCTTTTTGTATGGATTGATTTATTTTATAGTGGGAGAAATATTAGTTTTCATTCTTGTTTTGTTGTATAATAGAAAAAAGGGGTGGAAGGATGGAAATATTAATATCACGTATTTTAAAATATTTAAATGGCTGCTTAAATGATGATCATATGTATCGTATTGGTAGCTTTGTGGTTAAACATTATAATGAAATCTGTCAATATGATTTAGAACAATTTATCAAATCATCAAAGTGTTCTCAAGAAGAAGTACAAGACTTTTTTTATCATCTTGGATTTCATTCTTATGAAGAGTTTCATCAACAGCTTATCATTGATAAACAAATTCGTTTGGATCAGATCAATGCCAGAATGTTACATACTTCTGTAGATAAGTTTTTATCACATTTAAATATTAAATTTTCTAAAGAAGAGTTTTTACATACCATTGATCAGATTTGTGATTTGATTTTTCATGCAAAAAGAGTTGTTATTGTGGGAGCACTATATCCAAGCAGTATTGCAGTTGATTTTCAGACCGATTTGATTACATTGGGAAAAGAAGTAATCGAATATCATCATTTTGATAAAAGTTTTACATTTTCTGAAGATGATGTTGTCATCTTTATCACAGCAACAGGGCGTACAATGGAACAAAATGCGAAAAAAATGGTGAAACAACATTTATGTGATGCTTATGTTGTTTTAGTGACACAAAATACAAAATATATTCAGTTTGAAAATGTCTGCCCTGATTATGTTGTTCATGTTTTAGGAACATTTGATGGTTTGGAATTTAGCTATCAGACAATGATGATTTTAGATTTATTAAGAATCAGATATTATCAAAAATTTTATGAAGAAGAATAAGTGAGGGTTATGAAAAAAAGAGTACAGTATTTTTTAGCATTAACAACTATTTTAATGATGACAGCTTGTCAAAGTCAACAACAGACATCACAAGTTGATGAAGAAAAGCAAGTAGAGACTCAAGAACCAGAAGTGAAGAAGACAGAAATAACTTTATCATTTGTTGGTGATATCACTTTAGGAAATTATATTGGACAGGGTTATGAAGGATCTTTTGATCAGGAATATGAAAAACAGAATCAAGATAGTGCTTATTATCTCAAGAATGTTAAAGATGTTTTTGAAAAAGATGATTTAACGATTGCCAATCTAGAAGGTCCACTCACAACAAGCCCAGATTATGCTGAGAAAACTTTTGTTTTTCAGGGGAAACCTGAATATGTTGATATATTGGCTGATGGTGATATTGAGGCTGTGACATTAGCTAATAATCATTCTAAAGATCATTTTGAACAAGGTATGACAGATACTAAGGCAATTTTGGATGAAAAAGGAATCAGGCATTTTGGCTATGATGAAAGTTGTATGATTGATGTGAAAGGAATTCAAGTGGGATTTTTAGGTTATGCTTTTCCATATGAACTCACTGCAGAAATGAAAAAAGCAATAAGTGATTTAAAAGCTCAATGTGATATTGTGGTTGTTTATTATCATTGGGGTATTGAACGTGATAAGGCGCCAATGGAATCACAACGCAGTTTAGCTAAACAGACAATTGATGCTGGAGCGGATTTAATTATTGGTTCTCATCCTCATGTCTTACAGGGAATTGAAACATATAAGGGTAAGAAGATTGTTTATAGTTTAGGGAATTTTTGTTTTGGTGGGAATAAAAATCCTAGTGATAAAGATACAATGATTTATCAGCATACATTCTCATTTGAAAATAACGAATTGGTTCAAGAAGAACATGAAGTGATTCCATGTATGATATCATCTGTATCATCACGTAATAATTATCAGCCAACAATTGTAGAGGGTGACGATGCCAGTCGTGTTTTAGAAAAAGTGAATGAAATCAAATAGCATGAATTCATGCTGCTTTAGGCTGTTGATAAAGTATATATGGTCAACAGCTTTTATGATATGATGTTTAAAATATATAAATTGAGTAAATTGAAAAAGTCAATTCTATGTTTTGTAAAGGTATAGGATTTCATTTTTATTGAAGAATGATATAATTCTTTCACTTACATTATCTAATGAAACAATGCTAAAATAACTTGGAGGTGAATAATCATGCGCACAAAGTGTTCAGTTTCACAACAAATTATAAATCTAAAGAGTAAAAATATTAAGTTTAATATTATCAATGAGCAATCTGCTATACAATATTTGACACACCATACATATTACTTTAAGTTAAAATCTTTCGCTAAATCTTTTGAATACAATGAAGTAAAAAATGTATATATTAACTTAGATTTTGCATATTTAGTGGAATTATCAAAACTTGATATGTATTTAAGGGAATATATTATCAAACTATCTTTAGATACAGAGCATTTTTTAAAAGTAAAATTAATTAATGATTTAACTCACAATGATAAAGAAGATGGATATCATATTATTGATAAACTTTTTATAAAATATCCATATATTAAACAAAATATAAATCATAAGAAGAATGATTCTGCATGTGCTGATTTGATTCATAAATACCAAAATAATTGGGCTATATGGAACATTGTAGAAGTCCTTTCATTTGGTGATTTTATTAAACTTTTTGAATTATATTACGAACTTTATCCAGAAAATAAGTCTAGAACAATAAATCATTTGTTATGGCCTTTAAAATTTATTAGAAATGCATCAGCTCATAATAATTGCTTATTAAACACTTTAAGAAAACCCTATACTCACACACATTTATACAATAACACAAAAAATATAATTGAACCAAGCAAAGAATTAGTGCTTTTATTAACAAAAATACCAAACATCAGTAAAAATTCTAGACGAAAAAAATTATGAATCCAGTAATCCATGATTTTATAGCAACTTTATTTTTATTTAATGAAGTTTGTACGAGTTCTGTCTTAAAAGAAAAACAATTTAACAGATTAAAAGATTTAATTCATGTCAGATTTATTAAACATAGGGATTATTTTATTAAAGACAATATACTCGTATCTCATTATGAATTTGTAAAAAAAATAGTTGATTATTTATACGAAAAATGCATATAATAAGTAGAAGAACAAAAACGAAAGTTTTATGTAGAACAATGCCAGCATTGTTCTGCTTTTTTTATTTAAGGGTTTTATTTGATAATGGTGAATGATACAATATGATTAACAAATATCAAAGTGAGGAAAATATATGGATACTAAGAAAAAGGAATTGGATTTTGATTTTCAATCATGGATTAAAGAACAATATAATGATGATTATCAGATTGTAGAAGATAATGAATCTTTAATCAGATTAGTTACGGATTATGGAGAGGCTTCTATTCGTTTTACTGTTATTGAACAAAGTACAATTGTAGAGTTCTCTATTGTTTCTAAAAAAGATGATTCAGTGAAATTCTATCTTCATTTTGAGTTGAATGATGAAAATCATGCAAAACAATTATTTGATGAAATGGTAGAAACATTAGTTGGCTTAAAAAATGAAAAAACTTTACAAGTTCTTTTATCATGCTCATCTGGTTTGACAACGTCTATGTTTGCAGAGAACTTAAATAGTGTGGCAGGAATGTTAGGGTTGGATTATCATTTTGATGCTGTTTCTTATTTAAGTATTTATGAAGAAGTTGAAAAATATGATGTGGTTTTGATTGCACCACAGATTGGTTATATGTTGAATCGTTTAAAAGAAAGTTTAACAGATAAATTAGTCCTTCAGATTCCCACAACTGTTTTTGCTTCATATGATGCTCCAGGGGCTTTAAGATTTCTACAAAATGAACTTGAAGAGTATTATACTAACAAAACACAGGAAGCTCAAAAACATCATACGCATTGTATAGAATATGAAAATCGTATTTTATCTATTGTGATTTCTAATAATAAGGCACAAACAAGAATTTATTATCGTTTGAGTGATCATTGTGAAATTATTGATCATAATATGATTATCAAACCTTCTTTAAATGTTTATGATCTTTATGATATTATTGATACTGTTTTATTAAAACATCAATATGTAGATATGATTGGTATTGCCACACCAGGAATTGTTAAAGATGATCAACAGTTAAGAAATTCACCTGATGAAAAAATTCTGGATATAAAAAATGAATTTGAAAAGAAATATGGAATTAAAGTTTTAGTATGTAATAATGCTAATGCTGCAGTTGTGGGATTTTCTTTGGAACATCCTGAATATCAAAATATTATCTTTCACTCACAACCATTTGGTTTTGGTGTAGGAGGACAAGGTATTATTTCTCATGGTCAGATTGTGACAGGAAGAAATGGGGTTGCAGGTGAAGTTCGTTATTTTATTCATCGTATGCAATTTTCTGATGAATGTGCAAAACTGGCATGGACGCAAGAAGGTGTATTAGAGCTTGTGACAAAATCATTATTACCTTCAATATGTATTATGGGACCTGAAGCAATTGCCGTGTACTCACCTATGACAAATGATATGAATGAAGTCAGAAATAAACTCTTATCATTTATTCCTGAAGATTATATGCCAGAGCTTTATTCAATTAAAGAAATGAGTCCATATATGCTAGATGGTCTTACAAAACTATGTGTCAATGATTTAAAAAAGAATTAAAAAGATTGTATAAAATGGAAAAATAGCCTAATATTATAAGATAGTGAAAGTGAGTGAATAAAATGAAAGAAAGAATTGTATTTATGGGAACAGCATCATTTTCGTTGGCTGTTTTGAAAATGCTGATAGAAGAGGGTTACAATATTGTTGGCGTTGTCACTCAGCCTGATCGTTATGTAGGGAGAAAAAAAGTTTTGACAATGCCAGATGTAAAAGTAGAAGCTTTAAAATATGATATTCCTGTTATTCAACCTGCACGTATTAAAGAGGATTATCAGGCGATTGTTGATTTAAAGCCTGATTTGATTATTACAGCAGCGTATGGTCAGATTGTACCACAGGCTGTTTTGGATATTCCTCGTTTAGGATGTATTAATGTTCATGCATCATTGTTACCATTATATCGTGGGGGTGCACCAGTACATCAGGCTATTATTGATGGACAAGAGAAAACAGGTGTCACAATTATGTATATGGTCAAAAAAATGGATGCTGGAGATATGATTGCCCAAAAAGAAACACCTATCTTAGAAGAAGATACAGTAGGTATTTTATATGATCGTTTAAGTGATCTAGGTGCCAAATTATTAAAAGAAACATTACCAGATATTTTAAAGGGAACAAATCAACGTATACCTCAAGATGAAAATCTAGTGACTTATGCGCCCACTCTTTCTAGAGAAGATGAACGTCTTGACTGGAATATGTCTGCTAGACAAGTTTATAATAAAGTTCGTGGAACAAATCCATGGCCAGGAAGTTATACAACTTATCAGGGAAAGACTGTTAAAATCTGGGCAGGACAGGTTCATCAATGTGAAAATGCGATGAGACATCATGCTCATCAGGACAACGGAACAATTGTCAAGATTTTTAAAGATGCTATTGGAGTTAAAGTGAATGATGGCGTTTATTTGATTACAGAATTACAATTAGAAGGTAAAAAAAGAATGTCTGTTAAAGATTATTTAAATGGACATTGCATTTTTGAAGTCGATACAAAGTTTGAATAAAACTTTGTATTTTCTTTATAAAGAGCTTGTATATTAATAAGAATCATAAAAAGGAAATGGAGATTATTTTGATTTAAAATATATCCATATGTAGATTTTTCATAGCTGTGTGATTCAATAGTAGAAAACTTTTTAAATCAATAGTGAACTTTCTATTTTATATTCCATTTTTATGATATTCTCTTTTTAAGAGAAGTTATTGCATAAGAAGGTAACAATGTTTTAATAATAATCATTCAAGGAGCTAACATATGGATTATAAAATCATTCAAAAAGAAGCATTTCGTTTTGTAGGAGTCAGTAAACGTGTATCACTTCAATTTGAAGGTGTGAATAATGAAATTGTACAATTAGCAAGTGAAATAACAGAGGAACAAAAAAGAGAGTTGCATCAACTACAAAATATGGAACCGTATGAAATCGTGAATGTATCTTATGATTCTGATACTGATTTTCTGGAAGAAAAAGGACAACTGACACATATGATTGGTGTCTTAACGACATGCGTTGATATCAGTGATCAATTTGATCAACTTTCAGTTCCTTCGCTGACATGGGTAGTATTTCCAAATGAAGGACCATTCCCATCAACTTTACAAAACACAATGGCAAGCATTTATGCTAAGTGGCTTCCAACTTCTGATTATGAACTGGCATATTCATTATCATTTTCTTTTACAAAAATGGATGAACATCAAGATCATTATGCCTACAGTGAGGTCTGGATTCCTGTTCAATTGAAAAAATAAGAAAATAGAAAAGTTTAAGCAGTTTATTGGAATGATGAACTGCTTTTTTATATGATTCTACTTTTACGTGGTGTCCTTTTTATCTGTTTTCGTTATAATGAAGGCAGGAGGAATCATTATGGATCAAAAGAAAATAGGATTATTCATAGCAACTTGTCGTAAGAAAAAAGGATTGACTCAAAAACAATTGGCTGAAAAACTTTCTGTTACAGATAAATCCGTATCTAAATGGGAAAGGGGCATTCATCTTCCTGATGCTTCGCTTTATATCCCTTTATGTGAAATATTAGGAATAACTATAAGTGAATTTTTCTTAGGAGAATATGAAACAGAACATCATGAAGTTGTTCCACAAGTTTTAAAAGAAGATTATCATAAGATGCAACGCAATGAAAGATGGAATATGGTTTTATTTATCGTATCAATGCTTAGTGTATTTTGGATATCTTTTACGTGGCACTGGGATTTAGGATGGTTAATGTTGGAAGAACATTTGGCTCCATTTGCGAATATGTATTATTTGTCATATGGATATTGGTTGGCTTATTATCTTATATTTAGAAGAAAAAAGTTTGGATATGTTTTGATGTGGATCATTTATTTGATTTTAGTAAGTGGTATTATAGCAAACTGGGGATATGCTTTTGATGTTATGTTAAATCATATTGATTTTTGGATAAATAGTGCATTCACAATCTGGGGAGTGTATAATGGAGATATAAGATTTCGTAATCTTTTAAAAAAGAAAAGTGAGGAATAAAATATGCGAATGGTTGATTTGATTGAAAAGAAAAAAGATGGATTCAAACATACTCCAGAAGAGATTCACTTTATTGTAGCAGGTTATACAAAAGGTGATATACCTGATTATCAGATGAGTGCATGGTTGATGGCCGTTTGTTTTCAAGGCTTAGATAAAGAAGAAACAGCTATTTTAACCAAAGAAATGATGCATAGTGGTGATGTCATTGATTTAAGTCGTATTCAAGGAATCAAAGTTGATAAACATAGCACTGGCGGTGTTGGTGATAAAACATCTTTGGTTTTAGGACCGATTGTGGCAGCCTGTGGAGTACCAGTAGCTAAAATGAGTGGAAGAGGATTAGGACATACTGGTGGAACATTGGATAAATTAGAATCTATACCGGGACTTCATATTATGATTGATGAAGAAGATTTTGTGAAGCAGGTTAATGATTGTGGATTGGCGATTATTGGACAGAGTGGTCATTTAGATCCAGCTGATAAAAAAATGTATGCTTTACGTGATGTTACCGCAACTGTTTCCTGTATTCCATTAATTGCATCTTCTATCATGTCAAAAAAACTGGCGGCCGGCAGTGATGCGATATTGTTAGATGTCAAATATGGTGATGGTGCCTTTATGAATACCATTGAAGAAGCAAAAGAATTGGCACGTACAATGATTGAAATTGGTGATTCGCTAGGCAAAGATACCAGAGCAACCATTTCTAATATGAGTCAGCCGTTAGGTTATGCTATTGGAAATAGTCTGGAAGTCAAAGAAGCTATTGATACTTTAAATGGGCATGGACCAGAAGATTTATTAGAGCTTTGTTTACAGGCCGGAAGTCATATGTTAATTCAGGCTCAAAAAACAGATTCGCTCATTACCGCAAGAAAAATGCTTGAAGATGCTATTGAAAGTAAAAAAGCACTTCGTACATTATGTGCTATGGTCAAAGCTCAAGGTGGCGATGATGCCTTTATCAGACATCCAGAAATGTTTCCTAAAGCAAAAGAAGTGATTCCTGTTTATAGTCAACAAACAGGATATGTCAAAGATTTAAAAGCAAAGCCTTTAGGAATAGTGAGTATGAAACTAGGTGGAGGACGTGAAAAAACAGATGATGACATTGATTATAGTGTCGGTCTCGTTCTTCATAAAAAAATAGGAGATTTTGTAAAAAAAGGTGAAGTGTTAGTTGAAGTTCATACAAATACGGGTTTGAGTCAGGAGCTTGAAACTGAGATTTTCAATGCTTATGATTTTTCAGATGAATTTGTTGGAAAGCCACAACTCATTGATGAAGTTTTGTCATAATTATTTTCAAAAAGTGATATTTTTATATGGGATGTTGAAAAATGATGTATAATAATATGCGGTGGTGAAAATAATGGGAAAATTTTTATTTTTTGATATTGATGGGACATTAGTAGGAAAATCTAAAATGGTGACAGAGAAAACAAAGTTGGCCATTCAAAATGCAAGACAAAATGGACATCGTGCTTTTCTTTGTACAGGGCGTGCTCCAACGTCTATTGTAGGGGATATTCGAAATATTGAATTCGATGGTGCTATTTGTAGTGCTGGAGGATTTGTCATTGTGGATGGAGAATATATTTTTGAAAACTTTATGAATCAATATATTCTATCTGAAGTCATGACTTTATTCATTAATAATCATATTTTATTTACATTAGAAACAAAAAAAGCTTTATATCAGACACCAGGTGTGAATGAATTTTTTGATCAGAAACATCAAAAAGATTGTGAAAACAATCTTGAATTAATGCGCTTTTTCCAGCTCAGACGTATGGGTGAAAATCGTTTGCCAATTAAAGACTTTAATATTTTAACGACAGGTGTCACAAAAGTGTGCTTTATTGCTCCAAATAAACAAAGTTTTTATGACTGTGTACCATTTTTAGAAGAATTCTTTAATATTGTGACTTTTTCAAAAGAAGAAGATGATTTTATCAATGGTGAAATTATTTTAAAGCATTGTACAAAAGCAGATGGTATTTTAAAAGTGGTTAATCATTTTCATGGTCAAATGAAAGATACTGTTGGTTTTGGTGATAGTATGAATGATTATCAGATGCTTCAAGAAGTCGAAACAGGTGTTGTTTATGAAGGAGCATCAGATAATTTAAAAGCGTTAGGAAAATATTTCTTTACTGATCCAGATCAAGATGGTATTTATAAGGTTATGAAAGAAATGGATTTAATAGGATAATACAATATCAGGCTTGAATGGAATCAAGCCTTTTTCAATGAAAAAATTTGTCATTCTTTTCTTTAAAAGAAGCTTTTTGATGATAAAAATGATTTATTTCATAGAAAAATAAGTATTTGATTATTATTTTTGATACAATCATTATGTCTTCTATCTATTTGAGAAAAAAACATGTTTTTTGATAAAAAAGGATTATAATAAAATTATCAGATAAGGAGGCTTCTTTATGGACATTGTTTTATCAAGAATTTTAAAGTATTTAAATGGATGTTTAGATGATGACCATATGTATCGCATTGGATTGTTTATTGTTCATCATTATGTGGAGATGGAAGATTATTCATTGCAAAGGGTCATGGAGGAAGGGCATTTTAGTGAAGATGAGATTTTAGATTTCTGTCGTCACTTAGGTTTCCAGACATATGAAGATTTTCAAGACGAACTGATTGCGGATTATATGCTTCGTGTTTCTCAGATTCGTGCACGTATGTTAGGTGTTTCTGCTGCTGGATTAATTGAACAATTAGATTCATCTTATGATAAAGAAAATCTTGTGAAGGAATTAGAATTAATCTGTGAACTTATATTTAAAAATAAACGTGTGATTCTTATTGGAGCTTTGTATCCAACAAGTATTGCTGTAGAGTTCCAGACGGATTTTATTACTTTTGGTAAAGAAGTGATTCAATATCATCATTTTGTGAAAGATTTTCAATTCCAAAAAGATGATGTCGTTATTTTTATGAGTGCAACAGGAAGAACATTGCATGATTATTTAAAAGAAAGTGCGCATCAAAATATCCAGGATGCTCAAATTGTGTTATTGACACAAAATGTTAAATATAAAAATAAAAATGATTTAGGAGCACAATATGTGATTCAGGTCCCAGGACGTTTTGATGGTATTCAATTCAATTATCAGATGATGATGATTTTTGATGTTTTACGTATTTATTATTATACAAAATATTATATTTAGAAGGTTTCATTTATGGATGTTAAAGCAATTATGTGTGATGTTGATGGAACATTATTAAATAGTCAAGGAATTGTTTCACCAATGACAGTAGAAATGATTAAAAAAGCAAGAGAAAAAGGTATTTTATTTGGTTTATCAACTGGTAGAGATGTGCATAGTGTCAAAACGCTTTTAAATATTTGGGGTATTGATGGTTTGGTAGATGCGATTGTAGGAACAGGTGGCGCTGAAATTTATGATTATACTCTTCAAGTCGATAAATCAAGCTATCCACTGGATGGAGAACTGATTAAAGACATTATTCATCATTATGAAGATATGGATGTCAATTTTGCAGTGCCATATCAAGGTGTATTGTATGCACCAAAAGATGATGATTATATTCAAATGTTATCTAGAGATGATCGTGTGCCTTATGAGGTTGTAGATTTTGATGAATTCTTAAAGGAACCACGTCCTAAACTGATTATTATCTGTAATCCTGAATATATGGATAAAGTTGTGGAAAGAAGTCAGACATTTTCAAATGTTAAATATAAATCATCTTCTTTAAAAACAGCCAGTGTTTTATATGAATATATGGATCCAAGAGTCACAAAAACACATGGATTACAGGAAGTTATGGCAATGCATGATATTTCAATGGAACAATTATGTACATTTGGAGATGCCGATAATGATTATGATATGACACTTCATGCTGGTGTAGGTGTTGTGATGGCGAATGGTAGTGATAAGACAAAGAGCGTCGCTGACTATATCACTGACGATAATGATCATGATGGTATTGGAAAATTTATTGAAAAACATATTTTATAAGCTTTCATTTTGATGAAGGCTTTTTTTCATGTATAATAAAAATAGGAGGTGATAGGGATGAATATAGCTTTGATAGCACATGATTCTAAAAAACAGGAAATGATTGAATTTGTGAAAAAACATGAATCTTTTTTTAAACAGCATTCGTTATTTGCGACAGGAACAACAGGACTTAAAATTATGGAAAATACAGATTTGAAAGTTCATCGCTGTTTATCTGGACCATATGGTGGAGATCAACAGATTGGAGGATATGTGGGAGAAGGAAAAATGGATTTTGTGATTTTCTTTAGAGATCCTTTGACAGCGCAGCCACATGAACCAGATATTAATGCTTTAATGCGTGTTTGTGATGTGCATCAGGTTCCTCTAGCATCACATCAAAAAACAGCAGAACTGATTATAAAAACTTTAGAAAGTGAGGGAAGTATAGAATGAAATATGAAATTCAAGGAACACCTTTTCCAGTTGTCATTTGTGAATTAGAAAAGGGAGAAAAAATGGTGAGTGATAGTGGAGCTATGGTTTGGATGGATCCATGTATGACGATGGAAACAACAAGCGGTGGTATAGGGAAAGCTTTTGGGAGAATGTTTTCAGGTGAAACAATGTTTTTAAATGTCTATCAGGCTAGAGAAGCTGGTAAAATTGCTTTTGGTTCTTCATTTCCTGGTGAAATTCGTAAATATGATATTGCACCTGGACAGGAAATCGTTGTCCAAAAATCATCTGTTCTGGCATGTGAAGAAACAGTAGAAAGAAGTGTATTCTTTAATAAAAAAGTATCTACAGGTCTTTTTGGTGGTGAAGGTTTTGTCATGAGTCGTTTATCGGGACATGGTATTGCATTTATTGAACTTGATGGCGCAACGGTTGAATATCAGCTAGAAGCAGGGCAACAGCTGATTGTTGATTCAGGAAATCTGGCTATCATGGATGCGACGTGTCAATTGGCAATACAAAGTGTACCAGGCATGAAAAATAAATTATTAGGTGGCGAAGGTTTATTCAATACAGTGATTACAGGACCAGGACGTGTCGTTTTACAGACAATGCCAATATCAACAGTCGCCAATAGTATTATTCCTTTTATACCAACTGGTAAGTAGACGATGATTTTTAATATAAGTGGTCGCACAGATATCGTTGCTTTTTATAGTGACTGGATATTTCAACGTATCAAAGAAGGATATGTCTATGTGAGAAATCCTTATTATCCAACCCAGATTACCAAATATTTGATTAATGAGGATGTTGTTGATTGTTTTATTTTCTGTACAAAAAATCCTCGACCTATATTATCACGTTTAGATAAACTGAAGCCTTATCCTTCTTTTTTCTATGTGACCATAACGCCTTATGGTCGCGATATAGAGCCTCATGTTCCTGATTATCAAAAAGTCATATCAGACATTCAAAAGCTATCTTCTCAATTAGGAAAGCAAGCTGTTAGCATCAGATATGATCCTATTTTTATCAATCAGGAATATACAATAGAGAAGCATCTTTATTATTTTGAAGATATCCTCTCTCAGCTTCAAGGTTATGTTCATCATTGTGTGATCAGTTTTATTGATCTTTATCAAAAAACAAAAAGAAACTTTCCTGGTATTCAGGAAGTTCCTTTGTTTTGGCAACAACAGCTAGTAAAAGCTTTTGTACAGATTGCTAAAAAATATCAATTTCAGGTTCAAATGTGTGCAGAACCATATGATTTTTCAGAGTATGGTGTTTTATCACAAAGTTGTTTGAATGCGAGAATACTCAAAGATATAACAGGATATGATTTTATATCTGTGTCTAGTCAGCCTTTAAGACAGCATTGTCATTGTTATCCAAGTCGTGACATAGGGGAATATAATACATGCCCACATGGTTGTTTATATTGTTATGCAAATGAAAATAAGCAAAAAGTTATGGAGAACTATCAACTTCATGATCCTTTATCTCCATTGCTGATAGGACATGTTCATGAAGGTGATATCATCAAGCAGGCTAAACAAAAAAGTTATAAAAACAGACAATTATCTTTGGATATATAAAAAATGCAAGGTGGATTACCATCTTGCATTTTTAAGATAAGAGCCAATCAATGAGATATAAAGATTTGATACCCTCATAGGATTTAATATGGCTTCTATCCATTGATAAAATTATTTTTACCATTATGTAAAACTTTACATTATTCCCACATCTGCAAATACCAGTTACAATTTTAACAAGATGAATATCTTTGTTTGAAATGAGCTGATTTAAATATTCGGGACGGTTTATAAGCTTAGTTATGAAATTCCTTCTATCTTTTTTATATATTATATCCGAAAATATAAAAAAAAGTTTCGGACATACAAGTCTAAAACTTTGTAAAAAACGATATTTTTCGACATATAAACTCATTATTTCAACAAATTGTACAAATGATTTGTTTTGTTAATATGTCTACATAATAAATGAGATCAACATTTCTCATTTTTATGAGATATGTGGTTTTTATGATTTGTCATCATTTTAATACAAAAATGAATGAAGTGAATAGAATAAGTTTTTTTGTTGAAGTAAGCATAAACAATCTTTGTAAAAATGGACTGTTTTTCGCTTTTTTTCATATAATAAATTGAGGTGTTTTGATGATAAAAAAATGCTTGATTTGTTTATGTGTCTTTGTATTATGTCTCCAGATAACACCGGTTCATGGGGAAGAATTAAAATTAGCACCAAATGCTTCAGCATCCTTATTAATGGAAGCATCAAGTCGACAGGTTCTTTATTCAAATCATGAAAAAGAAAAGCTTTTTCCAGCTTCTACCACAAAGATTATGACCATGATTTTACTTTTTGAAGCTATTGAAAAAGGCAGTTTAAAATGGGATGAAGAGTTGACATGCAGTGCCTATGCAGCCAGTATGGGTGGTAGTCAGATTTATCTGGAAGAAGGAGAAAAAATGAGTGTCGCAGATTTGTTTAAAGCGATTAGTATTGCTTCTGCTAATGATGCCTGTGTGATGATTGGAGAACGTATTGCTGGAACGAATGATAATTTTGTGAAAATGATGAATGAAAAAGCGAAGGAACTCAAATTGGTGAATACTCACTTTGTGAATCCTACCGGTTTACATGATGATAATCATTATACTTGTGCCTTGGATTTAGGAACAATGGCCGCCTATTTAATAGAAATGGGTGGAGAACGTTTATTACAGACAACTTCTTTATACGATAGTTATATCCGTGAAGATACTGCTCATAAGTTTTGGCTTGTGAATACGAATAAGTTATTGAAATCTTATCAAGGAGCTGATGGATTAAAGACAGGTTATACCAAAGAAGCAGGCTATTGCATTGTTTCAACTGCCAAAAGAAATGGTTTAAGATTAATAGCGATTGTTTTAAAAGAAAGTGATCCTAAAGGCAGAAATCAGGAAGTATCACAACTCTTGGATTATGGATTTTCTTTATACGAAAACATCACTTTATTTCAAAAAAATGATGTCATTGAAAAAGTTAATATTGATAATGCCCGTATATCTCAAGTGGAAATCATAGCAAAAGTTGATATTCAGTATGTTCAAGATAAAAATGATACGACCAAAGTCACTTATCAGATGAATTATACAAATCTTGTGCCACCATTAAAAAAAGGTGAAGTGGTTGGTCATCTGTTATTGATGCGTGGAGATGTCAACATTGGTTCTTTTGATGTTACTGTGAAAACGGATGTTGAAGCCTTATCTTTTGTAGAAAAAGTCGTCAATCAACTCAAAGTTTTACTTTAAAAATCTATCTTGTGATGGATTTTTTATTTTGCATAAATATTCTAGTTTTGTTGAATAAGTTCTAGTTTTAGCGAAACGATTTTTTTTCATTTGGAATTGGTATATGATACCAAAGAAGGAGGAAGAGATATGGATAATCATATAGAGATTGAAAAAGCAAATCATCTGATTATTGTTCATTTTTATGGTGAAATTGATAGTGTTATGGCACCGGTTTATCGTGGACAGTTAAGTGATTTGATAGATGAGAGTGAAGAAGATGTGATTTTTGATTTTCAAAATACATCTTTTATAGATAGTTCAGGCATAGGACTTGTACTAGGGCGTTATAATCAGTTGAAATTTGAACATCGTACACTGATTTTAACAGGATTAAATCCTGTGGCTTATCGTCTTTTTGAATTAACAGGAATGTTTCAGATTATGCCTTATTATGAATCAATAGAACATTTAAAGGAGGGAACATTATGAATCAAATGGAAGTCAGTTTTAGCGCTATCTTGGATAATGAAAATTTTGCCAGAACAACGGTAGCGGCTTTTTTAACACCTTTAAATCCAACTATTGATGAAATTATTGAATGGAAAACAATTGTATCAGAAGCAGTCAGTAATGCTATTATTCATGGTTATAATCAAAATACAGAATGTTCTGTGGTTATGAAAATGAAGATTGATGGACGTCAGGTTCAACTGATTGTACAGGATTATGGTAAGGGGATTGAAAATTTAGAAGAAGTCAAAGCACCTTTTTATACAACTGCAAAAGACCTTGAACATGCAGGAATGGGATTAACCATTATTGAAACACTGGCGGATCAGTTAGAAATAGAAAGTGTTGTCAATATAGGAACAAAACTTATCATCACAAAAAGTTTAAAGAATCATGACACAATCTAAAACATTGGATCTTTTAAAAAAAGTCCGTTTAGGGGATGAACAGGCTAAAGAAGAGGTCGTTAAAGATAATTTAGGATTAGTTTGGTCAATTGTGCATAGATTTAAAAATAGTTATTATGATAAAGAGGATTTATTTCAGATTGGCTGTATTGGTTTGATGAAGGCTATTAATCATTTTGATACATCATATCAGGTTCAGTTTTCAACCTATGCAGTACCCATTATTATGGGTGAAATTAAACGCTATTTTAGAGATGATGGAACCATCAAAGTTTCTCGTTCTTTAAAAGAATTAAATATTAAAGTCACCAAAGCAAAAGAATACCTGCAAAGTCAAAACAATCAGGAACCAACGATTGAAGATGTCGCCAAGTATTTAGGTGTTGAACCACAGGACGTTGTAGAAGCCATAGATGCTTCTTATTATCCAACATCATTAAATGAACCAATTTATGAAAAAGATGGATCGACGATCAGTGTAGAAGATCGTCTGATTGATAAAAGTGATGAAATGTGGTTTGAAAAGATTGCTTTAGAAATGGAAATGGAAAAACTGGATGATAAAGAAAAAATGATTATTTATATGCGATATCAATTGGATTATAATCAAGATAAAATTGCGAAATATTTAGGTATTTCTCAAGTACAGGTTTCTCGATTAGAAAAGAAAATTGTGACAAAATTAAGAACACGCTTAAAAGATGGAAAATAGTATGCTATAATACATCAGAGGCGAGAAAAATGGAAAAAAGTGATTTTAAAAAATCTTTATTAGAATATATCAAAGTCATTATTATAACAGTGGTTTTCACACTGGGCGTTCTATATTTTGTTCAGATATCAAGAGTTGTGGGTTCATCAATGGAGCCGACTTATCAAAATGGAAATATCATTTTGGTTGATAAATTCTTTTATAAAAGAGGGAAACCCTCTTATAATGATATTGTTGTTGTGAAGTATCATGTGGCTGAGGGTGAAGATCAGATTATTAAAAGAATTGTTGGGTTGCCAGGTGATCGTCTTGAAATGAAAGATAATCAGCTTTATCGTAATGGTCAATTACTGAATGAAGATTATATCAATGGACCTATGGAAGGTAATGAAGATTTTTCTTATGATATTCCAGAAGGTAAGATTTTTGTGATGGGGGATAATCGTAATCACAGTGTTGACTCTAGAAATATAGGATATATTGATTTTGATGATCAGGTTGTTGGTCGTGTCTTTTTTAAGGTCTTTTGATAAGACCTTTTTCTTTTGGGAGGATTTATGAAAAAATTAAGATATGAACGTGTATTATTAGTAGGTGTGATTTTATGTTTACTCATTGGAACGATTGGATATATGTATTGTCATCGAAGTCGTTATTATGAATATCAGGGAGCTATGACAACTTATATAGGCACATATCATAAAGATGAAAAAATTTATACGTTTGATTTCAAAGGATTTCAAAAAGATAATCAATATTATTTATCTCTCAATGATTTATATAACTGGTTTGTGATTCAAGATCAAAATGCCAAGGTCTATGTTGACTATGGTAAACATACGATGGTTTATCAATTACATGATGTGACTTATCATATTGATTTTGGAAGAGATGAAATCAGATATAATGGAAATTGTATAAATGTAAGTAAAAATAATCAACATATTTATATTTCTCATAAAAATATATACCTTTCTGTCTATTATATAGAAAAAATACTGTTAAAAAATGAAAATCAAATCAAAATAGAAAATAAAACCGCTATCATTTCATAAATTTTATGATTTTTGTAGTCAAGATGGCATTTTTTTGATAGAATTGATTCATATTTGAAAGATGGAAAAACATCTCTCAAAGGAAAGGGTGAAAATATGGCATATAAATTTAATATTACTCGTGGTAATGCAATTTTAAATTTTTCTGAAGAATTCTGTCAAAGTCGTTGTCAATTAATTGAAAGTGAGTCTTTTGCGAAAGTTTTAGAAAAATATATTAAACATATTAAAAGAACTGATACAACTATTTACGAATATTTACATGCTATTGAAGAAGATGATGTTGACTTATTAAGAGATTTAAGAGATGTTTTTAAATTATTATTAGTCATGTCAGTAGAAGAAGTTTGTGCTATGCGTTCTCAGACAAAAGCATATTTTAAAGATCGTGATATGTTTATTGCTTTGGTTGAAGATATTTATTTATTCTGGCGTCGTTTACAAAGATATGCAATTGTTTTTAATGAAACAAAAAGAGCAGGTTATCAAAATGTTCAGTTTGCAGATGCACAAAGTGAATTTGAAGAATTGGTATTAGAAGTTTATCGTTCTATTCAATCAGCGATTGGAAAGAAAGATAAAGTTTTACGTCAGATTACTGCAGGGGTAAATGCTGGTTTAGCTGTAACGCATATGCGACCATTTTTACCATATGAATATCGTAATTTAGATGAAATTCCATTTATTGAATCTGTTGTTATTCATCCACCATTTATTGCTTATTCTAAACGTAATAAACGTGATGGAGTCTTTCCAGAAATCAAAACAAATCCTATTGAAGATAAAAAGTTCGATGCAGAATCATGGTTATGTTATCCTGCAAAAGTAGGAGATTTGTTATGTTTTGTTTACTTTAACGTGAAATTTATGGCACAAGGTGTAACATTATGTAACTTGTTTGATTTGGCTGATGAATCTGAATATCGTAATCGTAAACCAGATTTAATTTATGTTTATGGTTATGAAGATGGTGAAATGAATCAGGCTTTCTATCAGGATGAATCTAATGATATGATTGTTGCTTTATTATCAGCAAGTGATGATTTTGATTATTTTGGATATATGAAAAAAATGTGTTTAACATTGCATAATGTTCAAAAGATTAATCATCGTGAATTACCAATCCATGGAGCTATGGTTAAAATGACACTTCATAATGGTGAAACAAAAAATATCGTTGTTATGGGTGATAGTGGAGCTGGTAAGAGTGAAACAATTGAACAGATTAAAGTGATTGGAGCTGCTTATATTACAGACTTAAAGACAATCTATGATGATATGGGAGTACTTTCACTTGGTGATAAAGGAAAAGTGAAGACTTCAGGAACTGAAATTGGAGCTTTTGTCAGATTAGATGACTTGGATGCAGGATATAGCTTTAAAGAATTAGACCGTTCAGTCTTTATGAATCCAGATAAAGTCAATGCACGTATTGTCATTCCAATTACAGACTATAAAGATGTTGTGGCAAAACATGATGTTGATTTGTTCTTATATGCAAATAACTATGATGAAGATGGTGAAGCATTAAGTTTCTTTGATACACCAGAAGAAGCTTTAGAAGTCTTTAGAGCAGGAAATCGTATGGCAAAAGGAACAACAACAGAATATGGACTTGTAGGAAGCTATTTTGCGAATCCATTTGGACCAGTTCAAAGAAGAGAACAGACTGAACCTATTTTACAGGATTATTTTAAAAGAATGTTTAAGCAAGGTGTAAAAGTTGGTCAGTTGCGTACACGTTTAGGTATTAAAGGAAACGAACATCAAGGACCAAAAGATGCAGCTATTGCCATTTTAAAATATGTAACAGGTGAGGAAGAATTAAAAGAATTACCTGTTGAAGAATAATAGGAAACAGCAATGTTTCCTATTTTTTAAAAGGAGAAATATATGTGGATTATATTTGGAATATTAACTCTTATCATGACTTTATTGAATTTGTATATGTATAACGCTGGTAAAAATTATCATATTTTTATGGTTCTTTCCTTATTCTTGATGGCATTGACACTTTGCGATCAGTATCAAATGATAGCGTCTTGGAGTTTAGCAGGGGATTGGAGTGCTATTGCAGATGTTGCACCAACATTATCTATGATGCTATGGATATTTGTAATAGGTTCTTTTGTGGTGAATGTCATACCATTATTATTAAGTTATCGTAAGAATCGTTAATAAGTATGATGCTTTATTTATGAAAATAAAAAAGATTGTCTAAATATCAATGATATCTTGACAATCTTTTTTTATTAATAGATTCCTTGAGAAATCATAGCAGCTACAACCTTTTCAAATCCAGCAATATTAGCTCCTTTAATTAGGTCGTAACCTAAACCATATTTTTGAGCAGCTTTGACTGAAGAATCATGAATATCAACCATGATATCATGTAATTTCTGATCAACTTCTTCAGCGCTCCAGCTATAACGCATAGAGTTTTGAGCCATTTCTAATGCAGATACAGCAACTCCACCAGCATTTGCTGCTTTTGCAGGTCCTAAAGTTCCACCATTTTCTAAGAAGTAAGTAATGGCTTCAGGTGTTGTAGGCATGTTAGCACCTTCAATAATATATTTCACTCCATTAGCAACCAATTGTTTAGCTTCTTCTAATCCAATTTCATTTTGTGTTGCACATGGGAAAGCCATATCAACTTTTAATCCCCATGGTTTTTCACCAGCATGGAATTCACATCCAAATTTTTCAGCATAATCTTTAAGTTTGACATCATTTGAACTTCTGATTTTTAATAAGAAATCAATCTTTTCATCAGTTGTAATTCCATCAGGATCATAAACATACCCATCTCTACCAGAAATAGATACAACTTTTGCACCATATTCTCTTGCTTTTAAACATACACCCCAGGCAACATTTCCATAACCTGAACATGCAATTGTTTTACCTTCATAAGAATCATTAAAGTGTTTTAAAACTTCTTTACCATAATAAACAGCACCAAATCCAGTTGCTTCAGGTCGAATTAAAGATCCACCATATGGTAATGGTTTACCAGTTAAGACACCATTTTCATAGGCTCCTCTGATTCTTTTATATTGTCCATACATATATCCAATTTCTCTGGCACCTGTTCCAATATCCCCAGCAGGTACGTCAACGTCTGGTCCAATATGACGATATAATTCAGTCATAAATGATTGACAGAAACGCATGATTTCATTGTCTGATTTTCCTTGTGGATCGAAATCAGAACCACCTTTACCTCCACCAATTGGTAAAGTTGTTAATGAATTTTTAAAGATTTGTTCAAAACCTAAGAATTTAATAATTCCTAAATTAACAGATGGATGTAATCTTAAACCACCTTTATATGGTCCAATCGCATTTGAGAATTGAACACGATATCCTCTATTGACATGAACTTTTCCCTGATCATCTTGCCAAGGGACTTTGAACATAATGGCTCTATCAGGTTCTACCAATCTTTCTAAAATAGCCATATCCTCGTATTCAGGATGAGCTTCAATAACAGGTTCTAAGCTTTCCAAGACTTCTTCTACAGCTTGAATAAATTCAGGCTGATCAGCATTTTTTCTTTTTACATCTTCTAAAACTCTTTCAATATATTTCATAGTTTGAATCCTCCTTGAACTTATTATATACAATGATAAATAAAAAACAAGCATTTTAATAAAAAATTATTACATTTTTTGAAATTTAGATAAAATAATTCTTATTTTTTAGTATAAATAGAATTAAATGATAGATTTGTTTTGAAAATAATAATTTTTTATAATGTTATGAATAAAGTTTTCATTCTTTATAAAATATGTTAAACTACAAGAGGTGATAAAAAATGATGAAAAAATTTAAAGAATATCGTACATTTTTATTTTGTCTTTTCTTATTTATTATATTGATGATTTTGAGTCTTTATGCTTTTATGCAAAAAGCTTTACCACAGGCCATAGGTTGTCTTTTATTATCATTGATTGCACTTTTATTAATGACTGCAAGATATAAGATTATTTTATTTGATAATGAAATGATGATTTATGAGTGGAAAGTTGCAGCTATGTTACCAACATTGATTCCTTATCAAAATATTCAATCCATTCAAAAAAAGTCTAAGCATCATATTATTGTTGAGCATCAAAAAACAAGTCATATCTATGTTTTTAATAGTGATGCTTTTTTAAAAGCTTATAATGATTTCACTCAAGAGGATAAAACCAATGAAAATGAATAAACAATGTTTACCATGTCTGGTTAATCAGGTTGTCAAGATGGCAAGTATGACAGGATGTCTGGATCAGGATGAATTGTTTCACCAGTTTTTTGCCTATATGAGTCAGGTTGATTTTACAAAAACAAACCCTGAAATTATAGGTGAAGTTTTTGCCATGGTCAAAGCGTATATTCATCATGATGATCCTTACTATCAGTTAAGACATGATTATAATCAGATGTTTTTAAAACAACTGAATTAATTAGATAACCAGATTCATTCTTTTGAAGAGGCTGTTAAATATGCAATAGTAGGAAATATTATAGATTTTAGTCCTCTTCATCAAAATGTAAAACAAGATGTAACAAAGTATTTTCAAAATATAGATCAGTTATCATTAACTATTGACCATATTGAAGATTTAAAAGCTGATATTAAGACATCTTCATCTTTATTATATTTGGGAGATAATTGTGGAGAAATCTGTTTAGATAAATTATTGTTGAAAAGAATCAAGGATATCAATCCTGATATTACATTGTATTTTGCGACAAGAGGAGCAGCTGTGGTTAATGATTCTATATTAGAAGATGCCTATCAGGTAGGTATTGATGAATATGCAACCATTATATCTAATGGTGACAGTTCATTAGGAACAGTTCTTTCACGTGTCAGTGAAGAGTTTCTTGAAATCTATCATAAGGTGGATATAGTGATAGCAAAAGGACAGGCTAATTTTGAAAGCTTAAGTGAAGAAAAGAAAAATATTTATTTTTTATTGATGGTTAAATGTGGAGTGATCAGTCAATATATAGGTGCTTTAGAAAAATCGCTTGTCTGTCTATCTCAAAGAAAGAGAGGATAGCCAATGAAACTTCATGTGAAAAAAATAATAGATAGAGCTTCTTGGAAAACACAACAAAACAATCAAAAATACTATTTGATAGGGGCTTTGTTTTTATTTAGTTTACCAGTTGTCATGATCACTTATCATTTTTATATCATGTTTTTTCTTTTGTTTTTCATCATTATAATTGTTTTAATAGCTAGCTATATTCAAAATATAAAAAGCTTTTTTGATTTGAAAAGATTAAAGAGTGAAGTTGTGGATGTTGATGAAAACCAATGTTTTGTTTATCAAGATAAAGTTTTTGATTTTCATCAGTTAATAAAAATTCATTTACTGCGTCGCGTTATTTATTTGGAATTTGAAAATGATATCGTTGTTTTAGAGTATCAGAAAACTCTTTTCAATCAATTGAAAGATTCATATTCTCAATTGATTAATCAAAAGACAACCAAGATTGGAAGAATATCTTTTATGCTATTGATGATAGATATGCTTTTTGGTGTCATTATTATAATGAAAATAGTAGGGGGCATTATTTATTGTCTATCGACTTCAACAACGATTATAGATATCAGTCGATTATTTGGAGATATAGGGACTCTTGCTTTTATCTTTATTTGTGTTTTTTTAGCGAATATATTGAAGAAGTATAAGATTGTTTTTTATACAGTATCTGTGATAGTGGCATTTTGGTCATTGATGTCTCCAATGACACATGTAACACAATTGCTTGTTGATCAAGGTGCTATAGCTTATCGTGAAGATGTGAATGGGGTTCAGATTTATCGCGATGTTGCTTATGTGTTTGGAAAAGATGCGACCTTGATGTATGTAGATTCGATAGATGATATAGGAACTTTTCATGATGTTGTGTATGTTGAAAGTCAGCAACAATATCAATTCTATAGTTTAACGACACCACATCAAACACTTCAAGATTTATATGAGGAATATGAGGGTAGTTCTTATAGTCATCAGGATATCAATATAATGATTGATAAAAATGTCATTAAAATCAATTCAAAACCTTATCAGGCAGAGTTGATTGGTGATCATATGTTATATGTCAAGTTACAGCATCCTTATATCATTCAATTCAAAGATTTTCGATGTGAACTTTATCAGTTAGATAGAGGACATACAGTTGTTTTACAAGAAGATTATATGAATGATGTTACTTCTCAAGATAACGATATAGAAAATGAGGAAAAGAAAAGTCAAGAAGAGAACCAAGACAATGAAACAGTGACAGCTTCAACATCACAGCCAGAAGAAAAATCAGAAATAGAAAAAAGAAGAGAAAAACAAGATCAACAAAGATATCAGGCTTATCAACAGGCTATCCAACAAGATGATATGACATCTTTCCAGTCTACACAGGATGTTGTGAAAGTTCATGACGAAAATACGGATATTTATCGAGTGATTAAGTCATTGGATAGGGAAATCACACGAATCAATAATGAAGAAGGAACTATTCTAGATGTCCAAATTTTATCAATGTTGATTTATCATCAAAATAATGATGAATATGGTATTTATATTAATAGGCGAGTTGATTCTTCTGTTGAAGAAAGTCAGACGTTTCAAGAAATCATTTTCATGAAGAAATATGGTCATGATTATATTGGAACAAGACTTTATGATATAAGTTATATGCCAACTGATCATCCTACCAATAATGGTGAATATGAAACACGTCAAACAACTGACTATCTTTATCGCATTGATGGTCATCAGGTTGTGGAAAATGCATGGTAAAAAAAGAATTTTCAAAAAATTCTTTTTTTATTTATTAAAGTGTGTTAAAATGATAAAAAATGAGGTGATATTTATGAAAAAGACAATTTTAAATCAACAATTTCATCGCCATCACCATTGGAACACTTAGGGTTATATCTATGAAAGATACAGCCCGTTTTGCATATACTTTATAAATGGGTGTATCTAATGACTTATAGAAGGTTTGGACGAGTCATTAAGACTCGTCTTTTTTGTTAAAGGGGGATTGACATGGAAGAGTTTAAATATTTAATACCTGAAGAAAGTATTGATGCCATTATGAATAATGTGTCTAAGTTAAGAGATATTGAAAATGATTTAAGACATATTTTTGTTGAACATGGCTATTTAGAAGTTTTGATGCCATCATTTGAATATGTGGAACTTTATAATGATATGGATATTGGAATTGATGAAGAAAAGATGTTTCAATATATCAATTATGAAGGCAAAAGAGTGGCATTGAGAGTGGATTTTACAGTTCCACTAGCAAGATTGTATAGCTCACAAAAAGAAAATGGTGAAAAAAGATATTGTTATTTTGGGAAGGTTTATCGTAAAGAAAAAAGACATAAAGGAAGAAGCAGTGAATTTTTTCAGGCAGGCATAGAATTGCTTGGAAAAGCAGGTGTTGCGGGAGATTTAGAATGCTTAGAGCTTGTTTTAGAAACAATGCAGTGTTTAAGATTAAAGACATTACGCATTGAAATGGGATCGGCTCAATTTTATAACCGTTTAGTTGAAATCGTGGATGATGAGAAATTCATCAATATATTAAAAAGACGCGATTTAAGTGCTATGAAAGACTTTGTAGAGAGTCATCATTTTGATAATCATCTCCATGATTTGTTGTTGATGTTACCTCAAGCTTTTGGTGATATTCAAGTTTTATATCAGGTTCAATCACTGATAGATGATCCATTATTAAAAGAGGCTATTGAAGAGTGCATTCATTTATATCAACAATCAAAGATGAAAGACATTTTAACATTTGATTTAGCTATGACGCCAATGATGAAATATTATACAGGTATTATGTTAAAGGGGTATTCGCCTTATAGTGCTGAACCTATTATGAATGGTGGACGTTATGATAAACTCATGAATCATTTTCAAAGGCAGGTTCCTGCAATTGGATTTAGTTATGATTTAAGTCATATTCTCAAAGCTTTAGAAAAGGAGGAAGAAGCATGATTAAAATAGCCATTACAAAAGGGCGTATTGAAAAGCAGGTTTGTCAATTGTTATCAAAACAGGGATTTGATATGGAACCTATTTTTCATAAAGACCGTGAACTCATGATTGAAACTCCTGATGGTTTATCAATGATTTTTGCGAAAGCCAATGATGTTTTGACTTTTTTAGAACATGGGATCGTTGATGTCGGTTTTGTAGGAAAAGATACTTTAGAAGATAGTGATTTCCAGGATTATTATGAAATGCTGGATTTGGATATAGGAAAATGTTATTTTGCAGTCGCTGCTTATCCTGGTTACAAAGATAAAGTTTTTCATCGTCGTAAACGTATTGCTTCTAAATATACCAAAGTGGCTAAGGATTATTTTAACCAAAAACAGGAAGATGTTGAAATCATAAAGCTGGAAGGTTCAGTAGAACTGGGGCCTGTTGTGGGATTAAGTGATGCTATTGTGGATATTGTAGAAACAGGTTCAACGCTTAAAGCCAATGGTTTAGAGGTTATTGAAAAAATCAGTGATATTTCTACAAAAATGATTGTCAATAAAGTGAGTTTAAAATTTAAAAAAGAAGAAATCTTTGATTTGATTTATAAATTGAAAGGGGAGTAATAAGATGTTAAAAGTTTATGATTTACAAGGGCAGTTTAAGGATGTTGTGCAAAAGTTTTCATCACGTAAAACTGAAATGACCAAACAGGTCAATGATACTGTCATGAATATGATTGAAGATGTTGAAAAAAATGGAGATCAGGCATTAATGAAATATTGTCGAGATTTAGATGGTTTCATGATTGATAATCCTAAAGATTTGATTGTCTCAAAACAAGAAATCTTGGATGGTGTCACAAGTGTTGGTAAAGACTTTATGCGTATTTTAGAGCGTACTAAAGAACAGTTAATAGCTTTTCATCAACATCAGGTGGATAAATCATGGTCATTATATAAGGAAAATGGTGTCATGATGGGGCAATTGGTAAGAGGTTTGGAAAAAGTGGCTTTATATGTACCAGGAGGAACAGCAACGTATCCATCAACTGTTATGATGAATGCAATTCCTGCAAAGCTTGCAGGAGTTCAAAACCTGATTATCATCACGCCAGTAAAAGCTGATGGAAAAGTGAATCCTAGCATTCTAGCAGCAGCCTATGTTTGTGGGATTGATGAAATTTATAAGGTAGGGGGCGCTCATGGTGTTGCTGGAGTTGCGATAGGAACAGCAACCTTACCAAAAGTTGATAAAATTGTCGGACCAGGCAATATTTATGTAGCGACAGCTAAAAAATGCTGTTATGGCCGAGTAGACATTGATATGATTGCTGGACCTAGTGAGATTTTAATTGTGGCAGATGACAAAGCCAATCCTAAATATATTGCAGCCGATTTAATGAGTCAGGCGGAACATGATCGTTTAGCCAGTGCTCTTTTGGTCACAACATCGCCTTCACTTGTTGAAAAGGTCAATGAAGAGTTGAAACGACAGATACAGTTATTACCAAGAACAGAAATTATTGAAGAATCGTTACAGAACTATGGTGGAGCATTTATTGTGAATTCAATTGAAGAAGCTTTTCAGGTTTCTAATGAGTTTGCGCCTGAACATCTTGAAGTGCTTGTAGAAAACCCAATGAATACTTTACCACTGATTCATAATGCTGGATCTATATTTTTAGGTGAATATACACCAGAACCACTTGGTGATTATATGTCAGGAACAAATCATGTTTTACCAACCGGAGGAACAGCTAAATTTTATAGTGCTTTAGGTGTTTATGATTTTGTGAAATACTCATCATACAGTTATTATCCAAAAGCAGCTTTAGAAGCATTGAAAGATGATGTCATCACATTTGCCAAAAAAGAAGGATTAGACGGACATGCCAATAGTGTTGCAGTGAGATTTGAGGAGGATACATATGAGAAAAAGTCAAATAAAGCGTGAAACAAGAGAAACATCTATTGATATGTCCTTAAATCTAGATGGGCAAGGTATAGCTCAAATTGATACAGGTATTGGATTTATGGATCATATGCTTGAATTATGGGCTTTCCATAGTGGTTTTGATTTAAAAGTGATTTGTCATGGTGATTTAAACGTTGATAGTCATCATACAATAGAAGATTTAGGAATTGTTTTAGGAGAATGTATCAAAGAAGCATTAGGTGATAAAAAAGGCATTTATCGCTATGGTCAAATGGCTATTGTCATGGATGAAGCACTCGTCACAACAACACTTGATTTAAGTGGTCGTCCTTACCTTGTTTATCATGCACAATTGCCTTGTATGAAACTTGGTCAATATGAAACGGAGATGACAAAAGAGTTTTTTAAAGCAGTCAGTGATCATGCTATGATGACTTTGCATATTCATGAAAGCTATGGTGAAAATACACATCATATTATTGAAGCGATGTTTAAAAGCTTTGCACGTGCATTAAAACAGGCAGTCATGATTGATGAAAATCATCAAGATCAGATTGTGTCATCAAAAGGAGTTTTATAAGATGATTGTGATTATTGATTATCATGTTGGAAATTTAATGAGTGTGCAAAATGCTTTTTTGAAACTTGGTATGGATGTTGTGGTGAGTCGAGATCACGATGTGATTCGACAGGCCAAAGGAATTGTACTGCCTGGTGTAGGAACATTTCCAGTAGCGATGGAACATTTAAAGAAATATGATCTGATTGATATTTTAAAAGAAAGAAAAGAAGCGGGTATTCCAATATTGGGAATCTGTTTAGGAATGCAAATTTTATTTGAAAAAGGTTATGAAGTGACTCCAACGGAAGGATTAGGCTTTTTAAAAGGTGAAGTCAAACTGATGGATGTGCAGGCCAAAATCCCACATATGGGATGGAATGAACTGATTCTCACACAAGATCATCCCTTAATGAAAAATATAAAAAATGGGGATTATGTTTATTTTGTTCATTCTTATATGGCTTATCCAACCGATGATGAACTCATTGCCTGTTGTGAATATGGACAAGCCAAGATCACGGCTGTTGTCGCAAAGGATCATGTCATGGGATGTCAGTTCCATCCTGAAAAAAGTGGTGCAGTCGGAAGAAAAATTTTATTAGCGTTTAAGGAGATGGTGCAATGATTATTATTCCAGCAATTGATTTAAAAGATGGTGAGGCAGTGCGTTTATATAAAGGTGATTATCAACAAAAAACAGTCTATTCTTCATCACCAGAAACACTGGCTTTACAGTTTCAGAATATGGGAGCCAATTATTTACATGTGGTAGATTTAGATGGAGCTAAAGACGGGACAACAACAAATCTTTCAACAATTCAAAAAATTCGTCAGACCATCTCTATTCCTATTGAAGTCGGTGGTGGTATCAGAACAATGGATACCGTAGAACTATACTTAGAAAAAATAGGGATTGATCGTGTGATTTTAGGTACGGCAGCTATTGAAAATCCTGAATTTTTAAAAACAGCTTTAAAGAAATATGGAGCTAAACGTATTGTTGTGGGCGTGGATATCAAAGATGGATTTGTATCGACTTCAGGATGGCTTGTCAATACACAGATATATTACTTAGATTTTTTACAGGAATTAGAAAAAATGGGAGTTCAATATATTGTGTGTACAGATATTTCTAAAGATGGTACATTACAGGGACCATCATTTCCCATCTATCAAAAAATCAAAGACACAACATCTTTACATTGCATTGTTTCTGGCGGCGTAAAAGGAGCTGAAGATATTTTGGAAGCAGCCAGACAAGGTTATTATGGCTGTATTGTTGGAAAAGCTTATTATGAAGGTCAGATTGACTTGAAAGAGGTGATATCATGCTTGCCAAAAGAATCATTCCCTGTTTAGATATTAAAGATGGTATGGTTGTTAAAGGAGTGAATTTTGTAGGATTAAAAAATGTGGGTGATCCTATTGAAATTGCGAAAAGATATGATGAACAATGTGCTGATGAAGTTGTTTTTTTAGATATCACTGCGACTTATGAAAATCGTGATATTATCAAAGATCTGATTCAACGTGCAGCCAGTGAATTGTCGATTCCATTAACTGTCGGTGGGGGTATTCGTACTTTAGATGATTTTCGTATGATTTTATCCAGTGGAGCAGATAAAGTCTCTATCAATTCAGCAGCGATTTTAAATCCACAATTGATCCAACAGGCTGCAGATGAATTTGGTGTGCAGTGTGTCGTTGTAGCAATTGATGCCAAGATGCGTGATGATCAAAGTGGTTATGATGTCTATATGGCTGGTGGTAGAAAAAATACGGGATTGGATTTAATCACATGGGTTCAACAATGTGAACAGCTGGGAGCTGGTGAGATTTTATTGACATCTATGGATAAAGATGGAACCCGTGATGGATTTGATATTGATATGTTAAATGCAGTCCTTGACGTTGTTTCTATTCCCGTCATAGCCAGTGGTGGGTGTGGGAATCAGGAAGATATTGTGGAAGTATTTGAAAAAACAAATTGTGATGGGGCCTTGGCAGCTTCTTTATTTCACTATCAGGAAGCGACTATTGATGATGTGAAAGCATTATGTGCCAGTCATCACATTCCAGTAAGGAGGAATTGAGAATTGATGAAACCAGATTTTGAAAAAGGAAATGGGTTAATCCCAGCGATTGTACAAGATGTCAAAACAAAGGATGTATTGATGTTAGCTTATGTCAATGAAGAGGCTTATGAAAGAATGTTGACAACCAAAGAAACTTATTTTTATTCACGTTCACGTCAGGAACTTTGGCATAAAGGAGAAACATCTGGACATTTCCAATATATTCAGGGAATGTATTTAGATTGTGATGAGGATACTTTACTGATTCTGGTTGAACAGGTTGGAGCAGCCTGTCATACTGGAGCCTATTCATGTTTCTTTCAGGAAGTCATACCTTACATTTTTGAAAAGAATATTTTTCATGAAGTTTATGATGTCATTGCTGATCGACAGGTACATCCTGTTGAAAAATCATATACAAATTATTTATTGGAACAGGGTGTTGATAAAATCTGTAAAAAAGTAGGCGAAGAAGCCAGTGAAACAATTATTGCAGCAAAAAACAACAATCAAGAAGAATTAATTGGTGAAATCAGTGATTTGTTTTATCATGTATTGGTTTTGATGTATCAACAAGGTATTCAGGTTGAGGATATAGAAGAGAAATTGAGGGAAAGACATCAAATCAGTGGTAATAAAAAAGAATTTCATCAAAGAGGAGATTATTAGTGATTCTGATAATCTTTTTTTGTTTTGATAAACAAATAAATTTAATTTTAAGCGCTTTCAAACTATGTTATAATGAACATATGAAGAAGAAAGGAGTATGTGTATGGGTGGTTTAAAACAAGAGTATTTAGATAAAATTGACGCTATTGTTGATAAGCATAAAGATGAGCGTGGTCCCATGAAATTAATGCTTCATGATATTCAGGATGAACTTGGATATATTCCTTTTGAAGCAATGGAAAAAATAGCTGAAGCATTAAATGTTCCCGTTTCTAAAGTTTATGGTGTTGTGACATTTTATTCACAGTTTACAACAGAACCAAAAGGTAAACATATCATTTCTGTATGTTTGGGAACAGCCTGTTATGTCAATGGTGCTCAAACGATTTTGGATTTACTCTGTGAAATGACAGAATGTGAAGTCAATTCGACAAGTGAAGATGGATTATTTTCCATTGATGCCACACGTTGTGTTGGAGCCTGTGGTTTAGCTCCTGTTGTCAGTGTTGATGGCACTGTATTTGGATGTCAAAAACAACTGGAAGATTTGAAAATGCTGATTCTTGATTACTTAAAGGAAGAAGAACTATGTTGATGAAAGACATTATTGATATGCTGGATGCCAGGGTCATTTATATTGCTGATGAAAATATTTATGAAAAAAATTATGACAAGGGTTTTGCGACAGATTTAATGTCTGATGCTTTAGCATTATTGAAAAATGAAACTGAGGATGTTTTGTTTTTAACGGGTCTTTCTAATGTTCAGTCATTAAGAACTGCCGAAGTACTTGATTTAGATACTGTTCTTTTTGTAAGAGGAAAACCGATTGATTGTCATATTATCGAAACAGCAAAAGATTTGCATATCAATATCTTTCAAACGAATCAGACAATGTTTGAGGTATGTGGACAACTTTATAGACAAGGAATGAGATAATGAAAAAAGTTTATCAGGTAGAAAAAGATAATTATGAAGATGCTGGAAAAGTTTCTACAGATATTAAAAGAACTCTCAAATCTATTGGTATTGATCGCATTGTTCTTAAAGCTGTCGCAATTGCCTGTTATGAAGCAGAAATGAATATTGTCATCCATTCTGATGGTGGTACAGTTACTTTTGAAATTGATGATGAGGGATTGATTCAGCTCTTATTTGATGATATAGGACCAGGAATTGAAAATCTTGAATTGGCTCAAAAGCCAGGTTATTCAACTGCTTCTGCAAAAGCACGATCACTGGGATTTGGTGCAGGTATGGGATTATATAATATGAAAAGTGTAGCTTCTTCTTTTGAGATGACATCTTCAAAAGAGGGAACACATATTCGCATGACATTTCAATGAAACCTGTTATCCATTTTTTAGGTGATCACTGCACAAGTTGTATTAAATGTGTCAAATCGTGTCCTACAGAAGCTATATCTATTATCAATGGAAAAGTTGTAATTGATGATACACACTGCATTCATTGCCATGTCTGTGTTCAATCATGTCAACATAAACAGTTAAGAATAAGAGAAGTCAATCTGGAAAAAGCATTTCAACAACATGAGTATAATATTGCGTTAATACCAACATCAATACTTTCAGATTTTCAAAAATTCGATGAACTTAAAGATTTTGTTTATGCGATAAAAGAATTTCATTTTGATGAAGTTGTTCAATATAGTGATATTGAAGGACAACTTTATCAACAGGCATTACAGGATAGTTTAAACTCATCTCAGGTGATGCTGACATCATTTTGTCCAACCATTAACAGATTAATTAAGCAGGAATATCCAACATTGATTGATCATCTCTTGCCTTATGATTATCCAGTCGAAATTGCGGCTAAACGTTTAAGAGAAAAATACAAGGGAAAAGATATAGGAATCTTTTCACTCTGTGAATGTGTAGGTAAATTAACACTTGCGAAAGAACCGCTTGGGAAAATGGATTCACAGATTGATTATGCTTTGAGTATTTCTAGAATGTTTCCTCATTTTAATAAACGAAAAGGGAAAGGCAAGGAAGAGATGACTATAAACGCAGATGGTATCAAAAGTAATGTCAGTGATTTATTTGGTGATCATCGTTTATCTGTGATGAGTGTTGAAGGATTATCTCAGATTCGTATGGTTTTAGATTTGATTGAATTTGATCAGTTAAAACATATTCAGCTGATTGCCCTGTATCATTGTTATCAGGGGTGTATTGGTGGCTATTATTTATGGAATAACCCATTTGAAGGACGTTTTCGTATTGAAAGTATGGTATCTCAATGTGATGCACCTGCTGTTGCATTAAAACATAATGAATATTTTAAAAAGCGTCGTGTCAATGAACAAAAACAAACTTTTAAAGAACGTATGGCCTGGTTTCATAAAGTCAATGCCATTTTAGAAACTTTGCCACAATACGACTGTGGCAGCTGTGGCTTTGCCAATTGTCGTAGTCTGGCTATGCGCATTGCCAGTGGAGAAGTGGATGATTCATTGTGTCGTGTTAAAAAGAAGGTGAAATGATGAAAGTCAAAGAGATATTACAATTACCTTTACAATCTATTAATGATGTTTCTTTCAATCAGGATATTCAGGATGTTTATATTGGTGATTTATTGAGTGTTGTCATGGCAAGTGGTCAAGAAGGTATGTTATGGTTAACTGTACAAAAGCATTTGAATGTGATTGCGATTGCTGAATTGCATGATTTTGCAGGAATTGTCTTTGTTCAAAATAACTATCCTGACAGGCAAACGATTCAAAAAGCAACGGATCTACAAATTCCATTATTTGTCAGTCAACAGGATGCTTTTCATCTTGCTAAAGAGCTGATAGCTTTAGGTTTATAGTATGTATTATGATTTACACATTCATTCTGCCTTGTCACCTTGCAGTGATGACACAATGACAATTCATAATATTTTCAATATGGCTTATATCAAAGGGTTAGATCTTATTGCGATTACTGATCATAATTCTTTAAAACAACAATATTATTTAGAAAAAGTGATTCAAAGTCCCATATTAGAAGGAAAGATCAACTTTATACATGGTGTAGAATTACAAAGCATTGAAAACATTCATATGTTAGCGTATTTTCAAAGAGGCACAGATTTAAAACCTATTCAACAGTGGATAGAACAGCATCTTATCAAACAAGAAAACGATCGCCAATATTATGGCCATCAATATATATTTGATGTCAATGATGAGATTGAAGATGAAGAACAATATTTATTATTGAATTCTTTACGTTTAAATATTTATGAAATTGTAGAAGCTATTCATCGTTTTCAAGGGATTATTATTTTAGCGCATGTACTGGCTCAAAAATATGGCATTTATGAAGTTTATCATGGGATACCAGAAGACTTAGACTATGATGGTATCGAAGTGACATGCTTAAAAGAATATCATGATTTAAAAAAACTGTGTCCAAATGTCAAAGATGAATATGTTTTTATCAATAGTGATGCTCATCAATTGGAAGATATTCAAGAACCTATATATACCATTGATGAAGATAAATTAAAGAGATTATGGAGTCAAAGAATATGCAAGAAATCGCTATGACCATTTTAGATATTGTTCAAAATTCTATACGTGCTGGTGCTCATTTGATACACATATGGATTGTGAATAGTCAAAAAGAAAATAAAATTCATATTGAAGTTCGTGATGATGGTTGTGGTATGAATCATGACACATTACAAAAAGTGATTGATCCTTTTTATACAACACGAACAACACGTTCTATTGGTTTAGGAATTCCGATGTTTAAAGAAAGTGTGGAAATGACCGGTGGATATTTCTTTATTGATTCAAAAGAAAACAAAGGAACAACGATTATTGGTGAGTATGTCAAAAATCATATTGATACACCACCAATGGGAGATTTAGTGGAAACAGTTGTTTCCTTGCTTCAATATGATGAACATATAGATTATTGTTTTCGTTACCAGGAAGATGATAGGGAATTTGTTTTAGATACACAGGAAATTAAAGAATTGCTTGAGGATGTTCCTATTAATCAACCTGAGATTATACTTTGGTTAAAAGATTATATAAAGGAGGGTATGTGGAAATGAAGTCATTAGATGAATTAAAGAAGATTAGATATGAGGCTAAAGAGAAAATGGCTATGCGCGGCAGTGGTGATCAGGATTATCGTGTTGTCGTTGGTATGGCCACTTGTGGTATTGCGGCCGGAGCACGACCTGTTTTAAATACACTTGTTGAAGAAGTCGCAAAAGCCCATTTACCTGTAACGGTTATGCAGACTGGCTGTATTGGCATGTGTGCTTTAGAACCCATTGTAGAAGTCTTTGATAAAGATAATCATAAGACAACTTATGTATTGATTGATGCTAAGAAAGCAAAGGACATTGTTTTACGTCATTTGATACATGGAGAAGTGATTGAAGAATATACAGTCGGACAATATTCAAAATAGGAGGGTAGAAAATGCCATATAAGAGAACACAAGTTTTAGTTTGTGCTGGAACCGGTTGTACAATTGGAAATTCAGGCGAATTAATTGAAGAATTTGAAAAAGAAATCAAATCAATGGGACTTGATCGAGAAATAGAAGTCTTAAGAACAGGATGTTTAGGTTTATGTGGAGCAGGACCTAATATTTCCATTTATCCAGATAATATTATTTATAAAGGTGTCAAAAAAGAAGATGTGAAAGAAATCGTTATGGAACATCTTTATAAAGGAAGACCTGTTCAGCGCCTTATGTTGAATGAGGCTGATCAGGAAACAAAAGAAATTTATGATATTAATCATACACGTTTTTATGCCAAACAAAAGCGTGTTGCTTTGCATAACTGTGGTGTCATTGATCCTGAAAATATTGAAGAATATATTGGACAGGATGGTTACTTTGCATTAGGACAGGTTTTATCACAAATGACACCTCAGGAAGTTGTCGATGTGATTAAAAAGAGTGGTCTAAGAGGACGTGGTGGAGGAGGTTTTCCAACGGGCTTAAAATGGCAGTTTGCGCTTGATGAACCTGGTGAAGAAAAATATGTCATTTGTAATGCCGATGAAGGAGATCCTGGTGCTTTTATGGATCGTTCTATTTTGGAAGGAAATCCTCACAGTGTGATTGAAGCCATGATTATTGCAGGCTATGCGATAGGAGCGCATTATGGATATATTTATATTCGTGCCGAATATCCTATTGCAGTAGAACGTTTAAAAACAGCGATTGCTCAAGCTAAAGAATTAGGATTATTAGGAAATAATATTTTTGATTCTGGTTTTGATTTTGATTTGGAAATTCGTTTAGGAGCAGGGGCATTTGTCTGTGGAGAAGAAACAGCTTTGATTCAATCTATTCAGGGTGAAAGAGGAATGCCTATTTCTAAACCACCATTTCCAGCTCATAAAGGGGTTTGGGGAAAACCAACGATTATCAATAATGTTGAAACCTTTGCTAATATTGCGCAAATCATTTTAAATGGTGCTGACTGGTTCCGCTCTATAGGAACAGAATCATCACCAGGTACAAAAGTTTTTGCCTTGGGTGGAAAAATTAGCAATACAGGATTGGTTGAAGTCCCAATGGGAACGACGCTTCGTGAAGTGATTTATGAAATTGGTGGAGGATGTCTAAATCATAAGCGTTTTAAAGCTGTTCAGACAGGTGGACCATCTGGAGGTTGTTTGACTGAGGACCAATTGGATACACCTATTGGTTTTGATGAACTTGTTAAATTAGGATCTATGATGGGTTCTGGTGGAATGATTGTTTTAGATGAAGATAACTGTATGGTGGATGTAGCGAGATTCTATATGGACTTTATCGTTGATGAGTCATGTGGAAAATGTACACCGTGTCGTGTGGGAACAAAGCGTATGTTAGAATTGCTTGAACAGATCTGTGATGGTCAGGGAACAATGGAAACATTGGATGAGCTTGAAACATTAGCAATGACTATTAAAGATACAGCTCTTTGTGGACTTGGACAATCAGCTCCTAATCCAGTTCTTTCAACCATTACACAATTTAGAGATGAATATATCGCTCATATTGTGGATAAACGCTGTCCTGCTGGAGTATGTAAGAAATTGCTTCGTTATGAAATTAATAAAGATGAATGTCGTAAATGTGGTCTTTGCGCAAGACAATGTCCTGTGGGGGCTATTAGTGGAAAGATTGGAAAAGAAGTCTTTGAAATTGATCCAGAAAAATGTATTCGCTGTGGTCTATGTATGAAAGCATGTCACTTTAAAGTCATAGAAAGAAAGTAGGTGTAGATATGTCAAAAATAAAAATAACAATTAATAATAGAGAAGTTGAAGCTTATGAAGGACAGACAGTTCTTGAAGCTGCCAAAAATAATGGCATTCATATTCCTACTTTGTGCTATTTAAAAGATGTCACTGGAACAGGAGCCTGTCGTGTCTGTCAAGTAGAGGTAGAGGGGGCCAAGACATTATGTGCGGCCTGTGTTTATCCTGTGCGTGATGGTATGGTCATTAAAACCAATTCGCAACGTGCCTTGGATGCCAGACGTAGAGTTGTAGAACTGATTGTATCTAATCATTCTAAAGACTGCTTATCATGTATTCGTAATACCAATTGCGAATTACAGCGTTTGTGTCAGGAACTTGGTGTCAGAGAAGATGCATTTGCTGGTGAAAAGAGTGAACCAACATTTGATACCGTATCACCAGGTATTGTGAGAAATACATCTAAATGTGTTTTGTGTGGACGTTGTGTTGAAACATGCCTGAAAGTTCAGGGATTAGGTGTTTTAGGTTATATGAATCGTGGTTTTAAAACTAAAGTTGCGCCTATTTATGATAAAAGCTTTGATGATGTCAACTGTATGCAATGTGGACAATGTATTAATGTCTGCCCTGTTGGTGCTTTGCATGAAAAAGAAGAAATTCATTATGTTATTGAAGCCTTAAATGATCCACAAAAGCATGTTGTTGTACAAACCGCACCAGCAGTGCGTGGAGCTTTAGGTGAAGAATTTGGAATGCCAATTGGTACAAGAGTGACTGGAAAAATGGTACATGCCTTAAAATTAGTTGGTTTTGATAAAGTTTATGATACGAATTTTGGTGCAGATTTAACAATCATGGAAGAAGGATATGAATTTTTAAATCGACTACAAAATCAGGGCACTTTACCAATGATTACATCTTGTAGTCCAGGATGGGTCAACTATGTTGAACATGAGTATCCAGATTTACTTGATCATCTTTCTACTTGTAAATCACCACACATGATGCTAGGAGCAATGGTAAAATCTGTTTATGCTGAGGCAAAGGGAATTGACCCTCGTGATATTTATGTTGTTTCTATTATGCCTTGTGTTGCTAAAAAGGGTGAAAAACAGCGAGCTGAGAATAAAACATCTCCATATCAGGATGTCGATGCCGTTTTAACAACAAGAGAACTTGCGAAACTTATCAAGATGTTTGGTATTAATTTTAGAGATTTAAAAGATGATGATTTTGATCAGGATCTTTTTGGTGAATATAGTGGTGCAGGCGTTATTTTTGGGGCCAGTGGCGGTGTTATGGAAGCTGCTTTAAGAACAGTAGCTGATATCTTAGCTCATGAAGACCTTTCCATGATTGATTATCATGCTGTTAGAGGGGTAGAAGGAGTAAAAGAATCAACGATTAAAATTGGTGAACAGACGCTAAAAGTTGCTGTTGCGCAAAGTATGGCACTTGCTAAACCACTATTAGATGATATGAGAAATGGTGTTTCTCCATATCACTTTATTGAAATTATGGGATGTCCAGGTGGCTGCATTAATGGTGGTGGACAACCATATGTCAATGCAACGATTAGAAATAGTGGATTTAATTTCAAACAGGCCAGAGCCAAAGCTTTATATGATGAAGATATTTCATTACCTGTACGTAAATCACATAAGAATTCACAAATACAGAATTTATATAAAAACTATTTGGGTGAACCAAATAGCGAAAAGGCTCATCACTTGCTTCATACTCACTATACTAAAAAAGCAAGATTTAAATAATTAATGGAGGCTTTTATGAAGAAGTTAATGAATATATGTTTATGTATGATGACAAGTTTATTGATGGTGGGATGTCATCAGGAAAGGAGTGCTGTTCATATTTTATGTCCAACTGGAGCGCCTTCACTTGCACTGGTAGGTGAATATGAAAACATTACAAAAGATGGGAACATTCAGTTGGTTGATGGAACTGATCAGCTTATTGCTGAATTGACAAAAGCTGATAGTGAATATGACATCATTATAGCGCCTATTAATTTAGGGACACAGTTGATTGCTAAAGGACAAACAGATTATCGTTTACAGAGTGTATTGACATGGGGAAATCTTTATTATGTAGGAACATCACAAGATGCCCTCGAAAAAACAGGAGAGTTAGCTTTGTTTGGAGAAGGAGCAGTGCCTCAAAAGATTGTAGAAACAGTTGATATTCAAACACAGCTTGAACCACATTATTATTCATCAGCAACACTTGTTCAACAAAAATTATTATCAGGACAGGTGGAAGTAGGAATGCTGGCTGAACCTCTTGCCAGTGCGACTATTGCGAAAGCGAAGCAATCAGGAATGAATTTATCTGTTCTTGTTGATTTACAAAAAGAGTATGGAACACAAGGATATCCTCAAGCAGCCATGTTTGTCAAAGAAGGATATCAAAATGATGAATTATTCCAGGCTATTCAAGACTTTACAGAAAACAATTATCCTGATTTAAAAGAAAAACTGGAAAGTATTGGTATTGATCAGTTAGGTTTGCCTAGTGTTGATATAACAGTGGCCTCTATTGAACGTCAAAATGTCCATTATGTTGAAGCACATCAATGTGAAGATGAAATCAAACAGTTCCTTGAACTCTTCAACATCACTTATAGCTCTGATATGTTAGTATCATGAAAAGAAAATTAACGACAGTTTTTATTCTCCTTATTTTATGGCAGATGGCTTCCTGGATGATTCAAAAGGAAGTCATCTTGCCATTTCCTGGTGATGTTTTGATGCGTATGGGCAGTTATTTGTTTAACAAGTCATTTTATATCGCTATCTTCTATACAATGATTCGTATTCTCATCAGTTTTGTTGTGGCTATGGGGATAGGAATCACTTTAGGCATATTCAGTGGTCTTTATTCATCCTTTCGTCAGTATTTACAGCCGATAATGACTTTACTTCAGACTATTCCACAAATTGGCTATATGCTTATATTACTGGTATGGGTTGATAGTGATTTATCTTTATTATTGATTATCTTTTTTATGTTAATGCCAATCTTTTATTTCAATACTATGCATGGAATGATGCATATTGATAGTGATTTACAGGATATCATCACCTTGTATCATCATCCTTTGTACTATAATCTTCGTTATGCCTATTTACCATTGATTAAAGGTTATATTTTATCAGCTGTTGAGACATGTTTACCATTAAGTTTTAAAGTCGGTGTCATGGCAGAGGTTTTTGTTTCAGCCCAACATGGGATAGGCAAGCAATTATATCTGGCTAGGGTTCAAATTGATATGATTGGTATTTTTGCATGGATTTTATGGATGGTCATCATTGTTTGGATGCTGACAAAATTTTCAACACTTATTATGGGGTGGATTCAAAATAAAAATAAAAAATAGCGAATGTTTATGAAAATAATGTCCATACTCTTGATGAGGTGAAAATATGGATTTTAAAAATAGTCAGACAAAAGATAATTTAATGCGTGCTTTTGCAGGTGAATCACAAGCGAGAAATCGTTATACATTTGCGGGAGGATTGGCAGCCAAGAAAGGTCATCATATGTTGGCAGATGTCTTCTATTTTACAGCCAATCAGGAAAAGGAACATGCTGAAATTTTCTACAACCATTTAAAAGAGTTAACAGGTGAAACGATTGTGATTGATGGAGGATATCCTGTTGATACTTATGATGATGTCTTATCATTATTAAAGAGTGCCAGACATAATGAATATGAAGAATATGAAGATGTCTATCAGAATTTTGGAGCGATTGCAAAAGAAGAAGGTTTTCATAAGATTGCACAGGATTTTTTCAATATTGCTGAAATTGAAAAAACACATGGTGATCGTTTTGAAAAAATGGCGACGTTGTTGGAAAATGGACAACTTTATGCATCCAAACAGCCTTGTTATTGGATGTGTCTGAATTGCGGATTTATTTTTGAAGGAACACGTGCCCCTCAATTATGTCCAGTTTGTTCACATGATCAAGGTTATTTTGTCAGATTAAAAGATGCTCCATTCACTTGTGAAATAGAGCAGTAATAAAGAGAAAGAATATCTTGTTGATATTCTTTTTTTAATAGAATGATGTTAGAGCTATACTCTTATTTTTATTTAGTATATAATAATATTAATACTGTTTAAAAAGGAAGGGGGAACTATATGAAACTTATATTACATTATCTCAAAAGATATAAAAAGTTATTGATTTTAAATATTATATCTGTCTTTGGCTTTGCTTTGGTTGAATTAGGTTTACCAACAATCATTGCCAATATGATTGATAATGGGGTTACCAATCAAAATGTGGAATATCTTTATTCTATGTGGTTTCTAGCGATTGTGATTTCAATCATTGGGGTGGCAGGAACTATTGTTTTAGGATATTGCTGTGCGAAAATTTCAACATCTATTACAAGAGATATGCGAAATGATATTTTTAGTCATATTCAAACATTTTCACCACATGAATTTAATCATTTTGGGATTTCATCATTAATTACACGTACAAATAATGATGCTTTTCAAATTCAGCTGTTTGTCAATGTCATCTTGAGAACAGCTTTATTAACACCAGTTATGGTTATCATTAGTGTTTTTATGACAATGCGTACATCATTGGAACTCTCTTTGATTATTGCCGCAACATTACCAGTGATTGTTGTAGGGGTTATCGTTGTAGCCAAAATATCAGAACCAATGTCACAAAAACAGCAGTTATCATTGGATCGTTTAAATCGTATTACAAGAGAGAATTTATCAGGCTTAAAGGTCATTAGAGCTTTTAATAATGATGCTTATGAACAAGCTCGTTTTAATCAGACAAATGATGAATTTACAAGTTATACAAGAAAGATTTTTAAACTGATGCTTTTAACACAGCCCATCTTTTATTTTTTAATGAATTTGGTTACACTTGTTATTTTTTATGTAGCCAGTCATATGATTGATGCTGGAACATTACAGGTTGGAAAACTCATTGCTTTTCAGGAATATCTTTTCCATGCCATGTTTTCAATGATGTTGTTTTGTAATGTGTTTGTGATGTATCCACGTGCCGCTGTTTCAGCGAAACGTATTATGAGTGTTTTATCAACGCAAAGTGATATTAAAGATCATGTTTTACAAACACCACAATCTTCAACGTCTCAACATCATTTATCTTTTCGAAATGTGACTTTTGCTTATCCTGATGGTGAGGAAGCTGTTTTAAAAAACATCTCTTTTGAAGCCCATGAAGGAGAAACGATTGCTTTTATTGGAAGTACAGGATCTGGTAAAAGTACACTGATTAATCTGATTCCACGTTTCTATGATATCAGTAGTGGAGAGATACTTATTGATGGTATTGATATACAGGATTATCGTATTGATGATTTGAGAAATAAAATTGGTTTTATTCCTCAAAAGGCTATGTTGTTTACAGGAACAATAGCTGAAAACTTACGTTATGGAAAGGCTGATGCAACTTTAGAAGAGTTAGAACATGCTGCTAAAGTTTCTCAAAGCTATGATTTTATTATGGAAAAACCAAATGGTTTTGATGAAATGATTACAGAAAGTGCAACGAATGTTTCAGGAGGACAAAGACAACGTTTAAGTATTGCGAGAGCTTTAATTAGAAAACCTGAGATTTATATTTTTGATGATTCTTTTTCGGCTCTGGATTATAAAACGGATGCCATTTTACGTCATGCTTTAAAAGAAGAAACGCAACATTCTATTGTTTTCATTGTTGCTCAAAGGATTTCAACGATTAAAGATGCTGATCAGATTATTGTATTGGATGAGGGGCAAATTGTGGGGCATGGAAAACATAAGGAACTTTTACAGACATGTCCTATTTATCATGAAATTGCTTTATCACAACTCAGTGAGGAGGAATTGAACTATGAGTAAAAAATGGCAGACATTTAAAAAATCAGTCCAACAGATTTCTCCGTTTTTATCGCCCTATAAGTGGGAATTTATTATCGCTATATTCATGATTGTTGTGACATGTTTTGCATTATCTGTTGCACCTATGATTGAAGGAATGATGACTTCATTATTGATGGAAGATGCGATGGCTATGATGAATAATGTGCCAGGAGCACATGTTGAATTTGATCGTGTGATTCATATTATGGTGATGTTGTTTGGCATTTATTTATTAAAGACAATATCTCAGTCTATCACAATTACAGCCTTGACAAATTCTATTCAAAGAACTATGCATGATTTGCGAAATGCCCTGCAAGAAAAGATTAGAAAATTACCTGTTAGTTATTTTGACAAACATAAATATGGTGATGTTTTAAGTCGTATTACAAATGATGTAGATACACTTTCGAATGCCTTACAACAGACACTCACGGAAATCATAAGAGGTGTATTGATGCTGATTTTAGCTATTGTCATGATGGTGCGTATACATATTGTCATGACTTGCATTGTCTTATTGATTATTCCTGTGGCATTGATCATTACCAAGATTATTGTCAAACGTTCGCAAAAGAAATTCCAGGCCCAGCAGGATGCTTTAGGAAATTTAAATGGTGCTATTACCGAAATGTATGGTGGTTATCGAGAAATTCTTTTATTTAATAAACAACAAGATGCTATTAAAAAATTTAAAGATATCAATCAGACACTTTATCGTAATGCATTTCAGGCCCAATTTATGTCATCAATTATTTCGCCATGTATTTCTCTTGTGACATATATGGTTATTGGAACAATTGGTTTTGTTGGGAGCTTATTTGTTTTAAATGGCAGTATACTTGTAGGAGAATTGCAGGCTTTTGTCCGCTATATATGGCAGGTTAATGATCCTATATCTCAAGTCAGCAATTTATCTTCACAAATTCAATCGGCTTTTGCGGCTTTACATAGAATATCTGAAATTTTAAATGAAAATGAAGAAAAACCAGTTGAAAATCCACAAACCTTAACTCATGCAAAAGGGCATGTTCAATTTGATCATCTTTGTTTTGGATATCATGACAAAGAAGTTTTACACGATTTGAATATTGATATTCAAAGTGGACAGATGGTAGCTATCGTTGGACCAACGGGTTCAGGAAAAACGACTTTGATTAGTTTGTTGTTACGTTTTTATGATGTAACTTCTGGTAGCATTCGCATTGATGGTGTTGATATTCGACAGATTCCAAGAGAACAGTTACGTTCTATGTTTGGGATGGTTTTGCAGGATACATGGCTATTTCATGGGACTATTTATGAAAATATACATTATGGACGTTTAGATGCCAGAAAAGATGAAGTGATTGAGGCAGCTAGACAGGCTAATGTGGATCACTTTATCAGAACATTGCCAGATGGTTATGATATGATTGTAAATGAAGAAGCCAATAATATTTCTCAAGGAGAAAAGCAATTACTGACGATTGCCAGAGCGATGTTAAAAGATCCACAAATTATGATTTTAGATGAAGCAACATCATCGGTTGATACACGACTGGAAAAGAGATTACAGGATGCTATGCAAAATGTGATGAAAGGTCGTACAAGCTTTGTGATTGCGCATCGTTTATCCACAATTAAAAATGCTGATTTGATTTTAGTCATTAAAGATGGTTACCTTGTAGAACAGGGAAAACATGAAGAATTATTGGCTCAAAATGGGTTTTATAGTCAATTATATAATGCACAATTTGTAGAAGAGTAAGGTAGTTGTATTCAACTGCCTTTTTTTTGTGAAGAAAAATAATTTTTCATGAACTTCTTTTACAAATGATAGGAAGTTGTGTATAATGTTTTCAACAAGGAGATAGATTTATGGATATTCATGTCATTAAACAACAATCTAATCAGTTATATCAAAAATATAAAAAACAGATTATTCCTGAATTTTTCTATGTTGGATATGTTGGAATTTTAGCACAATATTTAAGAAGTGGTATTTTCTCTTTTTTTGTATCACTGTTTTTATGTCCAATAAGTCATGGTTATGTGAAATGTGCAATGAAACTGGTTGATGAAGAAAAGCCGGTTCTTGATTATCATGATTCATTGAATGGTATTTTCTGTTTTCCCAAAGTAGCTCCTGCATATTTAATGCGTAAAGCTATTATTGTTTTGTGTACGTTTATATGCTTTTTACCATCTTTTTTGGCAATTCATGAATTGATACCAGAATTTTCTATTGAATGGTTTTCGTCATTGGGGAATACATTAATACAAACAGAATATTTTGTACCTCAATTTGAATATATAGCATTGATTTTACAAAATATATTTCTAGTTGGTAATATTCTGATCTGTATTGCCGTTTATCTTTTTTTAACAGCATTATTTATGCCTGTTCCTTATATGATGGAATTAGAAGAACTTTCATGGAGCGAATGTATGAGCTATTCAATTCAATTGATGAAAACAAGAATTTTTCAATTTGCTCATCTGTATATATTATATATTTTACGTCATGCCTGTTATTGGGTTATAACTGGTTGTATTGTTTTATGGATTGGACATTTAAATGATATTTTGATGTTGTTTTGTATTGTGACATCTTTATTTTTATATATTGAAGTTTTTAAAGGAAGATTTGAAATCGCAAAATACTTATTTTATAAGGAAATGAGGAATGAGTATCATGAGAGAGATTAAAAATATCAAAAAAGTCATTATTAAGATTGGTTCATCATCATTGTGTCATGCCAATGGTTATATAGATCAACAAAAGATTTTGTATTTAGTGATGCAAATAGCGCAATTAATTGAACAGGGAATGACAGTTGTGGTCGTTTCTTCAGGTGCCATCAGTGCTGGAATGGGGGCTATGAAATTAGAGAAAAAACCTGAAACGTTACCACAAAAACAGGCTTTAGCGGCTATTGGACAGGCACAGCTGATGCAGATTTATGAAGAAATATTTCAACTGTTTCACTTAAAATGTGCACAGGTTTTAGTGAACCATGATGATTTTGATCATCGTCAACGTCTTTTAAATCTTTCACATACAATGAATGCTTTAATTGATTATGGGGTTATACCGATTGTGAATGAAAATGATGCTTTGGCAGTAGATGAAATTAAAGTAGGAGATAATGATACTTTATCTGCATTGTTAGTACCTGTGATAGATGCAGATTTATTGATTTTGGTTAGTGATATAGATGGTTTATATACGGATAATCCTCATCATAATCCACAGGCTCAGCTTTTAAAATATGTTGAACAGATTGATGAAAAGATTGAAAACATGGCTTCCGGTTCAACTTCAAAATTAGGGACAGGTGGTATGGCTACAAAAATTAAAGCAGCGAAAATTGTGAATGATTATGGTAAGCATATGGTGATTGTAAATGGTCAAAAGAAAGAGAGTTTGTTGCATATTTTTGATGAGTGTGAGGAAGGCACATGGTTTAATGGGAAAACGGGGAAACATCTTAATGCGAAAGCTCATTGGTTAACTTATCGAACACAATCTAAAGGTGAAATTATTGTTGATGATGGGGCGTGTCAAGCTTTAAGGCATCATAAAAGTTTATTGCCTTCAGGCATTAGTGATGTTCATGGACAGTTTTTAGCGGAACAGGTTGTGGATGTTATGAATCAGCAAGGACAAAGAATTGCAAAAGGGATTGTACAGTATACAAGTTTTGAAATCGCATTAATCAAAGGACATCATAGTCAGGATATTAAAAATATATTAGAAAGTTATGATTATGATGAAGTGATTCATGCTGATAATATGGTTATATTAGGAGGTGAATCTCATGAATGAACAACTTTTCAAGCAATTGACACAGGCAAAACAGGCTAGTCGTCACATGATGACAATGAATACGCAATCTAAAAATCAGGCTTTAATAAAGATTGCTCAAGCTTTAAAAGACCATGTCTTAGAGATTATCAATGAAAATCAAAAAGATATAGAACATGCAAAAGCATCAGGAATGTCAGATGCGATGGTTGATCGTTTGTTGCTGAATGAAGATAGAATTGTTGCAATGGCAGATGATGTTTTGAAATTAGTAAGTTTAGATGATCCAGTTGGTGATATAATCAGAGAGATCAAAAGACCTAATGGATTGCTTATTAAACAAGTGCGTGTTCCTATTGGGATTTTTGGAATCATTTATGAATCTCGACCAAATGTAACAGTTGATATTGCCTGTCTATGTATCAAATCAGGAAATGTCTGTGTACTAAAAGGTGGTAAAGAGGCTATTCATTCTAATCGCATTTTAACAAAGCTTATGCGAGAAGCCATCAAAGAGACATTACCTGTTGATTGTGTGCAATTGATTGACTATGGTGGAAGAGAAATGGTTGATGAATTGATTCATGCTTATGGTTATGTGGATGTTGTCGTGCCACGAGGAGGAGCTGGCTTAATTCAACATGTTGTGCAAAATGCAACTGTTCCTGTTATTGAAACAGGCGCTGGAAATTGTCATTTGTATATTGATAAAGAAGCAGATCTGAAAAAGGCCATAGATATCACTGTCAATGCAAAGATTCAAAGACCATCTGTCTGCAATGCCATTGAAACCATTCTCGTGCATCAGGATATAGCGGGTACGTATTTGCCATTATTGTATGAGGCTTTTCATGAACGTGTTGACATACGTGGAGATAGTAAAGTTCAAAAGATTATTCCATGTCAGTTAGCTACATTAACAGACTATGCGACAGAATATGACGATTATATTGTGGCTGTTAAAATTGTGGATAGTTTACAAGAGGCTATTGAACACATTTATCAGTATTCTACTAAACATTCTGAAGCTATTATTACTGAAAATCAGGATACTGCCCATATGTTTTTAAATAGTATAGATTCAGCATGTGTTTATCATAATGCTTCGACACGTTTTAGTGATGGAGGACAATTTGGTTTTGGTGCGGAACTTGGTATCAGCACGCAAAAACTACATGCCAGAGGACCATTAGGTTTGTTAGAAATGACATCATATCAATATAAAATCTATGGTCAGGGACAAGTGAGAGAATAAAGAGTGAATCATGATGATTCGCTTTTTTATTGACAATACTTAGTATACTAAGTATAATGATGAGTACGCTAAGTAATAGGAGGGATTTGATGGAATATGATTGTTTTAGTGAAATGATGGAGGAGATGCGAGAGATTCATAAAATGATTCAAAAGTTAACCTCTCAAAAATGTCATCATTTAACAGTGGAACAGGCAAAATTGATTTTTTTGATTGCTCATCAACAGATGAATCAAAAAGAGATTGCACAGAAACTTCGTATTACTGAAGCTACGCTTTCAGTAAGGATCAAAAGATTGGTGGATATGGGGCTTATTGAAAGAAAGCTGAATGAAGATGATAAAAGACATTATTATATTGTTTTATCTTCTCAAGGAGAAGCAGTCATTGACGAGATGAAGAAAGATTTTCATCATGTTCATCAGATTGTCTGTAAAGGGATGACAGATGAAGATTATATGGCTGTTTTGAATGTTGTCAAAAAAATAAAAAGGAATTTAAAGGAGGAAATCAAGTGATTAAGTTACGAAAATTTGCATATAAGTTTTGGTTACCAATCATTTTGTGTATTGGATTTGTTTTTATTCAATCTCAATCAGAATTGGCCTTACCAGATTATATGAGTGATATTGTAACAAATGGGATACAAGCTGGTGGATTTGATACATCAATAGGTGATGTTTATAGTCAGGATACTTTTGAACATCTCTTGATTTTTGCTGATGACAAGCAAAAAGAAACGATTGAATCAAGCTATACTTTGACTTCTTACGACGATTTATCACAAGATATAAAAGATAAATTTCCAAAAATAAAGGATGCCTATGTACTTCATGATCTTTCTCAAAAAGAAACAGAAGAATTAGAAAGTGCATTAATGAAACCTATGTTAATGGTTTCTGCCATTGATTCAATGGATCCCAATTCAAAGGAATATCAGCAACAATTTCAAAATATTCCTGAGGGGATGGATATTTATCAGGTTTTTGAAATGATGGATGAACAGACACGTCATCAGATGACAGAGAAAATTGATGCCCAAATTGAGACAATGGGTGAATCAACAATGCTTGTCGCTGCAGGTAATGGTGTTAAAAATGAATATATGGCTTTAGGAGCAGATGTTGACCAGATACAGACACAATATATTTTTGTAGCTGGGTTAAAGATGTTAGGCATTGCATTATTAGGCTCTTTAGCAGCTATGGCTTCAGCCTTTTTATCTTCAAGAGTAGGTGCTGGGTTTGCGAGAGATTTAAGACGAGCAGTTTTTAAGAAAGTTGAAAGTTTTTCAAATAGCGAGTTTAATAAATTTTCAACAGCTTCATTAATTACACGTACAACTAATGATATTACACAAGTTCAGATGTTAATGATTATGTTATTGAGAATTGTATTGTTTGCACCTATGATGGGAATTGGTGCATTAATCAAAGCCTTTACGCATTCATCATCAATGACATGGATTATTTTAATGATTCTCATTGTCATTACACTTGTCATTATGGTTTTGATGAAAGTTGTTTTACCTAAGTTTAAGGTCATTCAGTCTTTGATTGACAGATTGAATTTAACAATGCGTGAAAATTTAACTGGAGTTTTGGTTATTAGAGCTTTTGGAAATGAAAAGCACAGTGAAGAACGTTTTGATAAAGCTAATGATGATTTAACAACTGTTAACTTATTTGTTAACCGCGCTATGGCAACATTAATGCCAATCATGATGTTTATCATGAATTTTGCGACTGTTTTGGTTGTTTGGGTTGGTTCTCAACAATTAGATTTAGGAAATATTGCGATTGGAGAAATGATGGCCTTTATTCAATATGCAATGCAAATTATTATGTCATTCTTATTTATTGCGATGATTTTCATTATGATTCCTCGTGCCAGTGTGGCAGCCGATCGTGTTTATGAAGTCTTATCAACAGAATTAACAATTCAAGATCCAAAACAACCTGTTGAATTTGATTCACAACAAAAAGGTGTTGTTGAATTTAGGGATGTTTCATTTCAATACCCTGGGGCTCATGAAGCTGTTTTGAGTCATATTAGCTTTACAGCTAAACCTGGACAGACAACGGCTTTTATTGGTTCAACGGGTTCAGGAAAGAGTACATTAATCAATTTGATTCCTCGTTTTTATGATGTCACTGCAGGTGAGGTTATTGTTGATGGTGTCAATGTCAAAGATGTAAACCAACATGATTTAAGAGAACGTATTGGTGTTGTTCCTCAAAAAGGAGTCTTATTTTCAGGAACGATTCGTTCCAATTTAAAATATGGCGCTCATGATGCTACTGATGAAGAATTAAATGAAGTCATTCGTGTGGCTCAGGCAAAAGAATTTGTTGATGCAAAACCACATGGTTTAGATGAAGCTATTTCACAAGGTGGAACAAATGTGTCTGGAGGACAAAAACAACGTTTAGCTATCGCCAGAGCTTTAGCAAAAAATCCAGAAATTCTTATTTTTGATGATAGTTTTTCAGCATTGGATTTTAAAACAGATGCTATTTTAAGAAAAGAATTAAGTCAATTGATGGAAAAAAATCAAAATACTGTTTTGATCGTTGGACAAAGAATCGCTTCTATCATGGATGCAGATCAGATTATTGTTTTAGATGATGGAAAAATTGTTGGAAAAGGAACTCATGATGAATTGATGAAAAATTGTCAGGTTTATCAGGAAATTGCTTATTCACAACTTTCAAAGGAGGAATTAGCCAATGCCTAGAGGACATATGGGTGGTAGACAGATGTCTAATGAAAAAGCTAAGGACTTTAAGGGAACAATTAAAAAATTGTTTGCTCATTTACGACCTTATTATGTGAAATTTATATTTATTTTTATATTTGCTGCGGGTTCAACTGTTTTTTCAATCTTTGGACCAAAAGTTTTAGCTCAAGCCACAGATAAATTGAGCGAAGGAATTATGGCGAAAGTCACACATACTGGTGGTATTGATTTTGATGCTATTTTCCAGATTCTCTTTTTCCTGGTTTGTATTTATTTATTAAGTGCACTTCTTAATTATATACAAGGATTTTTAACTTCTGGTATTTCTCAAAAAGTCGCTTATGATTTTAGAAAAGAAATTTCTGAAAAAATGGATCGTTTGCCACTCAGTTATTTTGATACACATTCGAGTGGTGATACATTATCACGTGTAACAAATGATGTCGATTTGATTGCTCAATCATTGAATCAGAGTTTAACACAAATCGTGACATCTTCAGTAACGGTTATTGGAATTTTTATCATGATGCTGACAATCAGTATTCCAATGACATTATTAGCATTATGTGTGTTACCTGTTTCTATGTTTTTCATGTCAAAAATCATGAAAAGAACACAAAAATACTTTATTTCTCAACAGACAAGTTTAGGGAATGTCAATGGTCATATTGAAGAAATGTATGGTGCTCATCAAGTTGTCAAAGCCTTTAATGGTGAAGAGGATTCTGTTGCCAGATTTGAAGAATATAATGATGATTTATATAATTCAGCTTGGAAGTCACAATTCTTTTCAGGTTTATTACAGCCACTGACAACATTTGTTGGAAATATTGGATATGTTGGTGTCTGCTTATTAGGTGGATTTTTAGCAACAGGAAATATGATTTCTATTGGAGATATTCAGGCTTTTATTCAGTATGTGCGTCAATTTAATCAGCCTATTACACAATTGGCTCAAATCATGAATCAATTACAATCTACTGCCGCTGCTGCTGAACGTGTTTTTGAATTTTTAGATGAAACAGAAATGGAAGAAGAACACGCTTTAGTTACAAGTGAACAAGTTAACCATATGCAGGGAAGTGTCACTTTCAATCATGTTCAATTTGGTTATACGCCAGAAAAAACCATTATCCATGATTTCTCTATGCATGTTCATGCTGGACAAAGTGTGGCTATTGTTGGACCAACGGGTGCAGGAAAAACAACCATTGTGAAATTGTTGATGCGTTTCTATGAATTGAATGGTGGACATATTTTAGTTGACGGTGAAGATATTACTCATTTTGCTAGAAGTGATTTAAGAAGTCTATTTGGAATGGTCTTACAGGATACATGGCTATTTGGTGGAACAATCCGTGAAAATTTAAAATATGGAAAATTGGATGCTACAGATGAAGAAATGTATGAAGCTTGTCGTTTGGCGTATGCTGATCATTTTATTAATACATTGGAAGATGGATATGATACCATCATTAATGAAGAATCTAGTAATATATCTCAAGGTCAAAAACAGTTATTAACGATTGCGAGAGCTTTCCTTGCTAATCCTAAGATATTAATATTAGATGAAGCAACATCATCTGTTGATACCAGAACTGAAGTTTTAATTCAGCGTGGTATGGATAAATTAATGGAAGGAAGAACATGTTTTATTATTGCGCATAGACTTTCTACAATCAAAGATGCTAATACTATTATTGTAATGAAAGATGGAGATATTGTTGAATTAGGAAATCATGAGTCATTATTGGAAAAAGGTGGCTTCTATGCTGATCTTTATCAGTCACAATTTGAATCTAGTCATGAATAACTTACTCGTTTTGAGTAAGTTTTTTATATTAATTTTTAAATTATCTGTGAAGGATGAAGGAATGTTGTATTGGAATCTAAATATAGAAGAACGGTGGGAATGGGTATAAAGATAAAATCTTTATGTTTAAGATTGGAAAATATTTTAGCGAGAAATAGGATATATGTAAGACAAATAGATTGAAATAAAGAAATTGTAATTTATATCTAGAAAGCTTTTTTTGTGTTTAAATCTAACTTCAATTAAATGTTGGTAATTGATTTTAACTCCATAAAAACGGTGTTAAAGCCCTTTAAAATAAAACATGATATTTTCATCAGTGCTATACTTATATCGAGGTGAAGATATTATGACTGATAAAATGTTTAATGATATTATTGATTCCATTATCAATAATGCAACTGATGATGAAATTGAAATCATTAGAGAAAAGCTCAATAACCATATCATCAATCATATCTATGATGATGAAGTGCATAAGGAACTGTCAGATGAATTTGATAGTTCCTTTTGCCCTCACTGCGGTCATGATCATATCATTAGATATGGCAAGGATAAAAATGGAAATCAAAGATATTTATGCAAACATTGTCATAAGACTTTCTCGCCCATGACAGGAACTTTGTTTTCATATTCAAAGAAAGAAGCCTATCAATGGTATCTGTATATGGAATCACTCTTTCGTGGTGATACCATTGTACAGTCTGCTCATATTGCAGGTATATGCGAACATACATCTCTTGTGTGGAGACATAAGATACTGAGTGTATGTGCTTCTCTCACGGCTGAAGATCGCATACTAGATGGAGTTGTTTACCTTGATGAAAAACTTTCAGATGTTAAACATCCTGGAATAACAGTTGAAGATAAAGAATCAAAGAAGAAAAGAGGAATCAGCGATCAGAAGAGAAACATTGTCTGTGCCATAGATGAACACAACAATAAAGTGATACAGGTATCAGAAAGAGGAAGAATACATACCAAGAATCTCTATGAAATATATAAAGACAAAATTCCTTCACAATGTACAGTTGTCAGTGACAGCCTTCGCTCATATCATGGACTGATGAAAAAGTTAGGGGTTAAATGGATTAAGATTGCATTCGTCTATTGAATTGTTTTTGCATGGATATAGAGGGATATCAGACAAGTATTTAAAGAACTACATTGGACTATATAAGATGAAAGATTAAAATAAGAATTATTATGACAAAACGACTTTCAAGGGAATATACAAGAAGATTATGAACTCTATATGTGAGTTAAGATACAAAGATTTTATATATGAATTCTCATTTAAGACCATATAATTGATGTATTTCAAATATATTTACCAACATTTATCTAGGGTTAGATTTTTTGGATAAAAAAGATTAGGTAGAAGGATGTTTAAGATGTATGCATTTAGTAAAATTATATAATTTTACTAAATGCATACATCTTTTTATAAAAAATACTTATAATAAGTAAATAAAATAAAGATTTTAGTAAAATAATAGTAAAAATAATAGTAAAATAAGTAAAAAAATATTGAAATTTTATGTAAAAATAATTATAATAAAAATGGATATAAAACATCGATGATATCGTATCTAATATTGATAAAAAAGGAGAAAATTATGTATCAACAATTTATGGACTTCATGTCTGAAAAACTGCTGCCTATAGCAACAAAGATTGGATCACAAAAACATCTTGTTGCTCTTCGTGATTCTTTTATAGCAACTATGCCTGTTGTTATGACTGGATCAATCGCATTATTACTCAATGCATTTCTATCTGATTTTCCTTCTGAATTTGGGTGGACTCAAATTACAGAAACATTTCAATGGTTAATTGCAATTAATGGATTGATTTTTAATGGAAGTTTAGCCATTGTTTCGTTAGTATTTATTTTTGCTTTAGGTTATAACATCGCAAAAGTTTATGAAACTGATAAATTATCTGGTGGCCTGGTAGCCTTGGCATCTTTTGTTGTGTCATTGGGAACATCTATAACTCAAACATTCTCATTATCTGCAATAGATCATGGTTTGGCTGAAATGATTAATAAAGTCACAGGATTATCATATGTGGATGGTCAGCTATCTGTAACAATCAGTGGACTTATTCCAGGAAATCAAATAAATTCACGTGGGTATTTTACTGCAATTGTTATTGGTTTTATCGCTGTAGTTATTTTCAGCAAATGTATGCAAAAGAAATGGACTATTAAATTACCGAACTCAGTACCGCCAGCAATCGCAGTTCCATTTACTTCTATTATTCCAGCATTTATTGCCATGTATATTGTTGCTATAATTACATATGCTTTTAATTTGATGACAGGGCAGTTGATTATTGATTGGATTTATGATGTATTACAGACGCCTTTATTAGGTTTATCTCAAAATCCATTGTCTATTATTATGGTTGCTTTCTTGACTCAGTTGTTTTGGTTTTTTGGTATTCATGGTGGCAATGTTATGGCACCAATTATGGAAGGTGTTTTTGGAGTTGCTCTTTTAGCAAATTTAGAGGCTTATCAATTAGGAAAGGATATTCCGTATTTATGGACAAGTGTTTCATATGGAGCTTTTGTCTGGTATGCAACATTAGGACTTCTTATTGCAATATTCTGGCAATCTCGAAATAAACATTACAGAGAGGTTGCAAAGTTAGGAATTGCGCCTGTACTCTTTAATATAGGTGAACCTGTTATGTATGGTTTACCAACGGTTTTGAATCCACTTATGTTTATTCCATTTTTACTTTGTCCTATTGTTTTATCAACAGTAGCATATGGTGCAACAGCGTTAGGGTTAGTGTCACCTGTTACACAAAATGTGACTTGGGTAATGCCACCAGTATTATATGGATTCTTTGCAACTGGTTTTGACTGGAAATCAATTATACTGTCACTCATTAATTTAGGTTTGGCAATTGCTATTTATTTACCTTTTGTTAAACTTGCAAATAATCCAAAATTTGAAAAATTATAAAGGAGAGAAATCGCTTGGGAAGTATTGAAATCAAAAAGGATTTTTATATAAATGGTAAAGTTGTTAAAATCATTTCGGGTGCTGTCCATTACTTTAGAATTGTGCCAGAATATTGGGAAGATACGCTATTAGATCTTATTGATATGGGATGTAATACTGTGGAAACATATGTTCCATGGAATCTTCATGAGCCAAAACAAGGAGAATATGATTTTGATGGGATAAAAGATATTGAAAGATTTTTAAGTTTAGCTCATCAATTAGGATTGTATGTGATATTGCGAGCATCGCCATATATTTGTGCAGAGTGGGAAATGGGTGGCTTACCAGCTTGGTTATTAAAATACTCTGGAATAAGATTGAGAAGTGATGATGAGCAATATATGAAATGTCTTGAACAATACTTCTCTATACTGTTACCTAAAGTGTCACAGTATCAGATTCATAAAAATGGTTCTATTATTTTAGCACAATTAGAAAATGAATATGGTTCATATGGTGAAGACAAAGAATATCTCAAAAAGGTTTTTAAACTGATGCGTGATTATGGTATTCAAGTTCCTGTTTTCACTGCTGATGGCACTTGGAATGAAGCTTTAGAAGCAGGAAGTTTGATTAATGAAGATGTTTTTCCAACAGGAAATTTTGGTTCACATGCTAAAGAAAATATGGAAATATTAGAAAAATTTATGCAAAGACATGATATTGAAGCGCCTCTTATGTGTATGGAATTTTGGGATGGTTGGTTTAATAGATGGAATCAAGAAATTATTCGTAGAAATCCTCAGGAGTTTATAGAAAGTGTTAAGGAAATGTTAGAAATTGGAAGTGTGAACTTTTATATGTTTCAAGGGGGAACGAATTTTGGTTGGATGAATGGATGCTCTGCTCGAAAAGAAAAAGACTTTCCTCAAATTACTTCATATGATTATGATGCAATTTTAACAGAGTACGGAGCTAAAACTGAAAAATACCATCTTATGAGAGAATTGATTACTGGAGAACAGCATCGCCTTGAAAATCGTAGAAAAACATGCAGCTACGGAAGTGTAAAATGTAAAAATAGAGTATCGCTTTTTAGTGTAATAGAACAAATATCAACAATTATAGAGAATTCTTGGCCACTAACAATGGAAGAACTTGATCATTATTATGGATATGTTGTCTATCAACATGATTTTCAGAGTTATACAAAGCAGTCTAGACTAAGAGTTATTGATGCGCGTGATCGCATTCAAATATATGTGAATAATAAATTTATAGGTGTGCAATATCAGGAAGAAATAGGTGATGAAATCTTATTTGAAACATCTTTAGATAATCAAAATGATTTAAAAATTCTTGTTGAAAATATGGGCAGAGTGAATTATGGTGCTAAGTTGCAGGCTGATACCCAAAAAAAAGGGATTCGCACAGGGGTATTAATAGATATACATTTCACTAAAAAATGGAAACACTACTGCTTAAATTTTAATAAAACAGATGCTATTGATTGGTCTAAAGAATATATTGGTGGACCAGCATTTCATCAATTTGTTTTTACAATTGATGAAATACCGAATGAAACATTTATTGATGTGACAAATTTTGGAAAAGGTATCGTTCTTGTTAATGGTCATCATTGTGGGAGATTTTATCAAGTTGGACCAACAGGTTCTCTTTATATACCAGGACCGTTTTTAAAACGTGGTGAAAATATTATTGTTATATTTGAAACTGAAGGTGTTTTTGCTGATGAAATTATATTGAATGATAAACCCATATATATAGATATTCATAAATAATAGAGTATTGTTTATTGAAACCCTGTTTTTACATTTTTGTAAAAATAGGGTTTCTTATTTTTTGTTGTTATATCGCATAATAAGTATAGAAATTTCATTGGAATTCACTTATAATAAAGAATAATGAGAGGAGGGAGACATTGAAATGGTTACTTTAAAAGATGTTGCAAAATATGCAAATGTATCAATAGCGACAGTATCGAGAATATTAAGAGAAGATGATACATTAAATGTCTCCTTGGAAACAAGAACAAAAGTACAGGAAGCAGTAGCAAAATTAAACTATGTACCTAAACCAAGAAAAAACTCAAATCAAAATACCAAACTTGTTGTTGCTATTATTCAATGTTATACATATGAACAAGAAATTCGAGACACTTATTATATCACTTTGTTGCAATCAGTAGAAAAATATTTGAAGACACATCATATTGCAATGAGAAGAGTACGTGAAGGTGATATTGATGTGGAAAGTGTTTTGCAAAATGTACATGGAATAATTTGTATTGGTAAAATTTCTTCTTTTCATCTTGAAAAATTATGTGAGATGACAGAAAATATTATTTTTCTTGATATGGATATGAGTCCGATTACTGAATGTTGTATCACTTTGGATTTTGATGATGCTATGTATCAGGTTGTGAAATACTTTCATGATCTTGGGCATAAAAAAATCGGATTTTTAGGAAGAAGTGAGTATAATGAGTTAAACCATCATATTCAAACAAGAAAAAGAAGCTTTATTAAATATTGTCAAGAATTTCATATGGAATACCAAGAATTTTCTTTAGAAAAAGATTTGACGAGTGAAGCAGGATATAATTTGGTTTATGAAATGGCTCAAATACAAAAATTGCCGAGTGCATTATTTGCTGTTAATGATCCAATTGCAATAGGAGCTATGAGAGCATTACAAGATTTAAACATTCGCGTACCTCAAGATGTTTCTATTATAGGATTTAATAATATTGATGCAGGTAATTTTACATCACCATCTTTATCAACTGTCTATGCTCCAGCTGATGAAATGGGAGAATTAGGAGCTTCATTATTGCATCAATCATTACTTAATGGTAAAAAATTAAATTCAATGAGAATACAATTGCCATGTTACCTTATTGAGAGAAATTCAAGTATAATGTATCATGAAGATTAAAAATATGCAATGTGCATATTTTTTTTTATCAATTTTTTTCAATTCATATAGTCATTATTATATGTTCAAACAATGCTGATGAAAGTATTTATATTGAAGTATAGAACAGTAGAAAATATTGTTCTATCTTTTTTTGCAAATACTTTAAAAAATTTATATAAAAAATTTTAAATAAATTAATGAAAATCTATTTACAAATCTAAAAAAGAGGTGTATAGTAACATTACTTCAAAAATTTGAAGTAAGAATATAAAAAATTTTAAGTAAGCACATAGGAGGACATATCATGTTTGAACAAGTAAAAGATGCATTAGTAGAATCTTTAAATATTGATGGAGAAGAAATTAAATTAGAATCTAACTTAAAAGATGATTTAGGAATTGATTCTTTAGCAGCTGTTGAATTATCTTTAGATTTAGAAACAGAATTCGACGTTGAAATTTCTGATGAAGAATTAGCTGCATTAGTAACTGTAGAAGATATTGTGAAATTAATTGAATCTAAACAATAAGCTAAGGTTTCACTTAGCTTATTTTTCTAAGGAGGAACATGTATGGATACTGAAAAAATTAAATCAATTATGAAGATGTTTGAAGAAAGTCAAATATCTAAGATGGATTTAACTGATGGTGATTTACATATCACATTAGAAAAAGATATAGAAGCAAAACAAATCATAACACCTACCGATGTCAAAACACCTAGTGAACACAATGAAGAAACAATTCAGGAAACAGGTACACCTATCAAAAGTCCAATTGTTGGAACATATTATCAATCAAGTGGTGCAGGAAAAGAACCTTATGTCAAAGTTGGAGATATGATTCAAGAAGGAGACACGATTTGTATCATTGAAGCCATGAAAGTCATGAATGAAATTAAAGCAACTGTTTCTGGAAAAGTTTTATCTATTGAAGTTCAAGATGGTCAAACAGTTGAATATGATCAGACTTTAATGATGATAGGGTAAGGTGATAATGTGATTGAAAAATTATTGATTGCCAATCGTGGAGAAATCGCAGTCAGAATTATACGTACATGTAAAGAAATGGGAATTCAGACTGTTGCTGTTTATTCAACAGCTGATAAACATTCTTTGCACGTGCAATTAGCAGATGAATCTGTATGTATTGGTGGACCATTAGCTAATGAATCATACCTGAATATGAATGCGATTATTCAGGCAGCCTGCAATACGGGATGTGATGCGATTCATCCAGGATTTGGTTTTTTAAGTGAAAACAGTGAATTTGCCAGACTTGTTATTCAATGTGGATTGATCTGGGTAGGACCATCACCTGATATTATTGATATGTTAGGAAATAAGTCTGCCGCAAGAAAGATGATGAAAGAAGCAGGAGTTCCTGTGATTCCTGGTTCTAAAGAAGTCATTGAAACTGTAGAACAGGGAAAAAAGGTTGCTGAAGATATAGGATATCCCGTTATGATTAAAGCCAGCAATGGTGGTGGTGGACGTGGTATGCGTGTAGTTCATAATGAAGAAGAGTTTGAAACACAATATCTCAATGCCAAAGCTGAAGCCAAAGCTTGTTTTGGTGATGATGATGTCTATTTAGAAAAATTAATTGAAAATCCAAAACATATTGAAGTTCAAGTCATTGGTGATCATCATGGTCATGTGATTCATTTATTTGAAAGAGATTGTTCATTTCAAAGACGTCATCAAAAGATGATTGAAGAAGCACCATGTCATATTTTAAAGAAAGATGTGCGTCAAAGATTGTTTGAAGATGCCATCAAAGCTTGTCATCATGTGGGATATAATAATGTTGGAACAATTGAGTTTTTATTAGATAAACACGGACAATATTATTTTATGGAAATGAATACACGTATTCAGGTTGAACATCCTATTACAGAAATGATTTGTGGTATTGATTTAGTCAAGTTACAGATTAAGGTTGCTGAAGGATTAAAGCTTCCATATAAGCAAGAAGATATTCATCAAAATGGATATGCTTTAGAATGTCGTATTAATGCTGAAGATATGAATCGTGATTTTGCGCCAACACCTGGAAAAATAACATTTATGCATTTACCAGGTGGAAGAGGAGTACGTGTGGATAGTGCCATGTATAGTGGGTGTGAAATTTCACCTTATTATGATTCGATGATTTTAAAATTAATTACTTTTGCACCAACACGTCTAGAATGTATTAAAAAAATGCGTGCAGCGTTAAGTGAAGTCATTATTGATGGTATTTCAACGAATACAAAATTCCATTATTATGTTCTACATTCTAAAGAATTTATTGAAGGAAGTTATGATACAAGCTTCTGTGAAACATTTATAAAGGAGTTGAAAGATAATGGATCAATTGTTTAAAAAAAGAAATGAAGAATTAAAACAATTCTCATCATGGTTAAATAGACATAAAATTAAAGAAAAAAAAGAAATTCCTGAAAATATCTTTAAACAATGTGATCATTGTCATGAATCTATTCCTTATTTTTCACTTATCGAAAATGATTATGTTTGTCCTAAATGTGGTCATCATATGAAAATCAGTGCCAGACAGCGTATACGTGATTTAATGGATGAAGGCACTTGGAAAGAATATTTTGAAAAAGATAAAACATCTAACAATGAAAATTTTCCTGGTTACGATGAAAAGCTGAAAAAAGCCTGGATGTCAACCGGTATGAATGAAGCTGTCATTTGTGGTGTTGGTAAAATCAACCAGAGTCGTGTTGTCTTATGTGTCATGGATTCTCGTTTCATGATGGGAAGTATGGGAAAAGTTGTTGGTGAAAAAATATGTAAAGCAGTAGAACTGGCTACACGTAAAAAATTACCATTGATTATTAGCTGTACCAGTGGTGGCGCAAGAATGCAAGAAGGTATTGATTCTTTAATGCAGATGGCTAAAATCAGTGCTGCTTTAAAACGCTTTTCAAATCAAGGAGGTCTTTATATAGCCTTATTAACACATCCTACAACAGGTGGTGTCAGTGCCAGCTTTGCGATGCTGGGAGATATTATCATTGCTGAACCACAGGCCATGATTGGATTTGCTGGAAAACGTGTTATTCAAGATACAATTAAGCAGGAGTTACCTGAAGGTTTCCAAACTGCAGAATTCTTACTTGAAAAAGGTTTTATTGATATGATTGTGGAAAGACATGATTTGAAAAATGTTATTTCAGATTTATTAAAATTACATGGAGGAAAATTATGAGCCTCGTAGATAATGAAAGAAAAATAAAAGAGTTACAGGCGAAAAGAGCTGTAACAGAAGATCAAAAAGAGTTCGATGAACTTTCTCAAGAGATTGATACTCTCACAAAAGAAACATATCATCATTTAACTGCTTGGGATCGTGTGTCTATCGCAAGACATCCATCACGACCAAAAGCAAGTGATTTTATTGAGGGATTGTTTGACCATTTCTATGAACTTCATGGGGATAGATGTTATGGAGATGATCAGGCTATTATTGGGGGAATTGGTTATTTTCACGATATGCCAGTCACTGTTATTGCACAAGCCAAAGGAAAGACATTGGAAGAAAATTTGAACCGTCATTTTGGAATGTGTAATCCTGAAGGTTATCGTAAAGCTCTCAGACTTGCCAGACAAGCCGAAAAGTTTCATCGACCAATCATTACTTTTGTAGATACCGCAGGAGCTTATCCTGGTATCGAAGCTGAGGAGAGGGGACAGGCACAGGCGATTGCTGAATGTTTATACACTTTTTCTGATTTGAAAACACCTGTTATTTGTATTGTTTTATCAGAAGGTGGTAGTGGAGGAGCATTAGCTTTAAGTGTTGCCGATCGTATTTGTATGTTAGAAAATGCCATTTATTCTGTTTTATCACCTGAAGGTTTTGCAAGTATTTTATGGAAAGATGATAGTCGTGTTCAAGAAGCGGCTGAAGTGATGAAACTGACATCGTATGATTTATATGATAAAGGGATTGCTGATTATTTGGTCAAAGAACCAACAGGTGGTATGCAAAATGATTTAAAACTTGTATTAGATAATATTGATCAGTATTTACAAAAAGAATTAGATGTTTTAACTCATACAAAAGAAAAAGATTTATTGGAAAAACGTTATCAGAAGTTCCGTAAGATAGGAGTTATGTCATGAGTTCAATAGAAATATTAGGAACAGGGTTTGTTAAAGCTCAAAAGAAAGTAACGAATTTTGATTTAGAAAAAAGAGTTGAAACAAGTGATGAATGGATTGTACAAAGAACAGGTATTTCATCACGTTATGTGAGTGAAACTGAAAATACAAGTGATTTGGCTTATAAAGCCAGTTTACAGGCGATTGAAGATGCACATATTCAAAAAGAAGACATTGAAGTGATTATTGTCGCAACAATGACACCAGATTGTATGACACCTTCAACAGCTTGTCTTGTTCAGGCAAAACTGGGATTAAATGATTGTCCTGTCTTTGCTTTTGATATTAATGGAGCATGTAGTGGATTTTTATATGCATTTCAGATTGCCAGTGATTTATTAAGCAGATATCACCATATCTTAGTCATTGGTAGTGAAACAATTAGTAAGATGATTGACTGGAATGATCGTTCAACTTGCGTTTTATTTGGGGATGGTGCAGGTGCGATGGTCCTTGGTCGAGGAGATACAAAACTTTATCACTATGCCAATAGTGAAGGAGACTTACAGGAAGTCTTACATGCTCAAGGATTGCCTTTAGTTCATGATTTACAAAATCAGGGAGCATCAACACATTATTTAAATATGAAAGGAAATGATGTGTTTAGATTTGCAATTAGAGTTTTAAAAGAATCTATTGAAAATGTTTTGGATCAGTCAGGGCTTTCTATAGATGATATTGATTTGATTATTCCACATCAGGCGAATTATCGTATTATTTCTCATGTGGCAAAAAAGATGAAAGTCGATTTATCAAAATTTTATATGAATCTTCAAGAGTTTGGAAATACTTCAGCGGCCAGTATTCCTATTGCTTATGCAATGGCACAAAGAGAAGGAAAGATTCCTGAAAAGGGACGTGTTATTTTGGTTGGATTTGGTGCTGGATTAACTTATGGAGCAACTCTTATTGACAATAGAGGAGGACAATAAAGTGTTATTAAATGAATTATTAAATATAAAATACCCTATTATTCAAGGAGCTATGGCGAATATTGCAACTGCTTCCTTTGCTGCCTGTGTTTCTAATAGTGGTGGTTTAGGTATTATTGCGACAGGATCAATGGATGCAGCTCAAACACGTGAAGAAATCCAAAAATGTAAACAATTAACAGACCAGCCTTTTGGTGTCAATGTGATGTTGATGAATCCATATGCCAGTGAAATTATTGATGTTATTGTTGAAGAAGGCGTTCATGTTGTGACAACAGGAGCGGGAAATCCAGGACCTTATATGGCAAAACTCAAAGAAGCTGGAATTAAAGTTTTACCAGTTGTGCCTAGCGTTGGTTTGGCTAAACGTATGGAAAGAGCTGGTGCTGATGCCTTGATTGTTGAAGGTGGAGAATCAGGTGGACATGTTGGTGAAATGACAACAATGGCTTTGGTTCCACAAGTTGTAGATGCTGTCAATATTCCAGTGATTGCAGCTGGTGGAATTGGAGATGGACGTGGTGTGATGGCAGCTTTGAGTTTAGGTGCTATTGGCGTACAGATTGGAACATGTCTATTGGTTGCTGATGAATGTCCAATTCATGAAAACTATAAAGATGCTGTTATTAAAGCCAAAGATACTGATACTGTTGTAACTGGAAGAAGTGTGAATACACCAGTCCGTATTTTAAAGAATCAGATGGCAAGAGAATATTTAAAACTTGAAGGACATTTTGAAAGTCGTGAAGAATTAGAAAAATTAACACTTGGGGCTTTAAGAAAAGCTGTACAGAGTGGTGATGTGAAAACTGGATCTGTGATGATGGGACAAATTGCTGGAATGGTCAAAGAAAAGAAACCAATGCAACAGATTCTTGATGAAATGATGGCTTCAACAAAACAAGTTTATGCCAACCTGCAAAAAGTCATGGAGGAAATGCAATGATTCAAATCCAAAATCGTATCATGAAACTTCCTATCATTCAAGGTGGTATGGGAGTTGGTATTTCTTTATCATCATTAGCAGGAGCAGTTGCAAAATGTGGTGCTATGGGTGTCATCAGTGCCGCTCATCCTGGCTATAATTATGAAGGATTTAGAAAAAATCCAATTGCTGTCAATTGTCAGGCTTTAAAAGATCATATTCAACGTGCCAAAGAGCTTGCTAAAGGAAATGGTTTGATTGGTGTCAATATTATGGTTGCCAGTCAAAACTATGAAGACTTCGTGAAAGCATCTCTTGAAGGTGGTTGTGATGCCATTATTTCAGGAGCAGGATTACCATTAGATTTACCTAAGTTTGCTAAAGGAAAGGCCCTTTTAGCACCGATTGTATCGAGTGGAAAAGCGGCCAAACTGATTGCCAGAGTATGGGATAAACGTTATCAGTATACACCTGATTTCGTAGTGATTGAAGGTAGTGAAGCTGGTGGACATCTGGGATTTAAAAAAGATGATTTATTGGCTCATACGTGTCAAAAACTAAGTGATATTTTAGCTGATGTTAAAAAAGAATTAAAAGTTTGGGAAGACAAATACAAAAAGACAATTCCTGTTTTTGTTGCTGGAGGTATAGATTCTGGAAAGAAGATTGCTGAATTCATCAAATTAGGGGCAACAGGTGTACAGATTGCCACACCATTTATTGCGACTTATGAATGTGATGCAGCACAAGAATTTAAAGATATGGTTATTCAATGTCGCCAAGAAGATATTGAACTTGTCTCTAGTCCAGCAGGACTTCCAGGACGTGCTATTGTCAATGATTTTGTAAAGAAAACAAGACAAACTGGAAATATCTGTATGAAAAATTGTCTGCATTGCATGATTCCTTGCAATCCTGAAAATACACCCTATTGTATTAGTGAAGCATTAATACAGAGTGTAAAAGGAAATGTACAAAATGGTCTGGTTTTTGTAGGAAGCCAGGCAGCGAGAATTCATGAAATGAAACATGTTGAAGAAGTGATTCATGAATATATGAAAGAAATGGAGGAAAATCTATGAAAATAGGAATGATTTTTGCTGGTCAAGGTAGTCAATATGTAGGTATGGGAAAAGCATTTTATGATGAATTCCAAGAAGCCAGAGATGTTTTTGATCAGGCCAATATTGATATTGATGTCAAAAAAGTATGTTTTGAAGGACCTGAAGATGTTTTAAATGAAACATCATATGCACAGCCTTGTATTTTAACAACATCATTAGCCATTGCGAAAGTGATTGCAGCACAAGGTATTCATCCTGATTATGTGGCAGGTTTATCATTAGGAGAATATTCTGCTTTGGCTTATGCAGGAGCATTTGACACACAAGATGCGATTTCAATCGTGAGACGTCGTGGACAGATTATGAGTGAAGCCCTGCCAGCTGGAACAACATCTATGGCAGCTGTTTTAGCAATGGATGCTGAAAAGATTCAAGAAGTTATTGAACCTATTGATGGTGTCACAATTGCCAATTACAATTGTCCAGGACAAATTGTGATTACAGGAACAAAAGAAGCTGTTGAGATTGCTTCAGAAAAATTAAAAGAAGCTGGCGCAAAACGTGTCATTCCATTAAAAGTTTCAGGAGCATTCCATTCTCCATTATTAGAAGAAGCATCATATAAGCTGAAAGAAGAGTTAGAAAAATATGATATTCATGAAACAAAGATTCCAGTTGTTTATAATGTTTCAGGAAAAGAAGAAGATGGAGATCTCATTGATATTTTAACTCGACAAATCAAATCAAGTGTTTATTTCTATCAATCAATTCAATATATGATTGCGCAAGGTGTTGAAGCTTTTGTGGAAATTGGACCTGGAAAAGCATTAAGTGCCTTTGTTAAGAAGACAGATAGAAGTATTCCTGTTTATAGTGTAGATAGTATTGAAGGTTTAAATCAAATGTTAGGAGCGTTAAAAGATGAGTAAAGTAGCGTTAATTACTGGTGCCAGTCGTGGAATTGGTAGAGCCATTGCTTTAAAATTTGCAAGTGAAGGATATAATATTGCGATTAATTATATTGGAAATCAGGATGAAGCTTTAGAAGTCCAAAAAGAATGTTGTGCCCATGGTATTGAAGCTATGATTTATGAAGGTGATGTCACTGATTATGGTACCATGGATCAAATGATGAAAGCTGTTTTAGAACAGTTTGGTTCTATTGATGTCTTGGTTAACAATTCAGGGATTACAAAAGATCAGTTATTATTAAAAATGAATACACAGTCATTTATGGATGTCATTGATGTCAATTTAAAAGGAACATTTAATACCATTAAAGCTGTTTCTCGTATTATGATGAAACAAAGATCAGGTGTTATTATCAATATGGCAAGTGTAATTGGAATTATTGGAAATGTTGGACAAGCCAATTATGCAGCCAGTAAAGCTGGTGTCATTGCTTTAACAAAATCAGTTGCGAAAGAATTAGCACCACGTCATATTCGTGCGAATGCTATTGCGCCAGGATTCATTGCCACAAAAATGACAGATGTTTTAAGTGATGATACAAAAGAAAATATCTTAAAAAATATTCCATTGCAACAAATGGGTGAACCAGAGGATGTTGCGAATGTTGCATACTTTTTAGCAAGTGATAGTGCAAAATATATTACGGGTCAAGTCATCAATGTTGATGGCGGAATGGTCATGTAAGGAGGACAAAACATGAAAAGAAGAGTTGTCGTTACTGGAATGGGAGCAGTATCTCCAATTGGAAATACTGTTGAAGAAACTTGGAATGGTATTTTAAATCAGACATGTGGAATTGATGAAATTACACATTTTGATACAAGTGATTATAAGGTCAAATTAGCTGGAGAAGTGAAAAATCTTGATTTAGAACAATATTTTACAAAAAGAGATTTAAAATTTAATGATCGTTTTACGCAATTTGCCAGAGTTGTTTCTAAACAGGCTATTGAAAATGCAAAGTTGGATTTAGAAACAATGAATAAAAATCGTTTTGGTGTCATTATTGGTAGTGGTATTGGTGGTGTTGAATCTATTGAAAAAGCGGAACAAAGTTTATTAAATAGAGGACCATCAAAAGTTTCGCCTTATTTTATTCCTATGACTTTAATTAATTTAGCAGCAGGAAGTGTTGCGATTGATTTAGGTGCAAAAGGTTATGTATCTTCTGTTGTAACCGCATGTGCAGCTGGAACAAATGCAATTGGTGAAGCCTTCCATAAAATCAGAGATGGATATGAAGATGTTATGATTGCTGGAGGAAGTGAAGCTTCTATTACACCATTATCAGTTGCAGGATTTGCTTCTATGAAAGCTTTGCATACTGGTGAGGATAAAGATCGTGCTTCTATTCCTTTTGATAAAGATCGTAGTGGCTTTGTCATGGGTGAAGGAGCAGCTGTTTTAGTGTTAGAAGAATTACAACATGCCTTAGATAGAAATGCGACAATCTATGGTGAAATTGTTGGTTATGGAGCAACTTGCGATGCTTATCATATTACAGCACCATTATCTGATGGAAGCGGTGGTGGAGAAGCGATGAAACAGGCTTTAGAAGATGCTGCTTTACAACCATCTGATATTGATTATATCAATGCTCATGGGACATCTACACCATTAAATGATAAGACAGAAACAATGGCTGTGAAATATGCTTTTGGTGACGATGCATATCATTTGGCTATGTCATCAACAAAATCTTATACAGGACATTTATTAGGAGCGAGTGGTGCTTTAGAATCTGTTATTTGTGTAAAAGCATTACAGGAAGGATATATCCCAGCTACAATTCATTATCAAAATAAAGATGAAGACTGTGATTTAGATATCGTCGCAAATGTTGGTAGAAAAGAGGACATTCATTATGCTATGAACAATTCTCTTGGATTTGGTGGACATAATGCCTCATTGATTTTCAAGAAATGGGAGGATTAGAGATGTTATATAATTCTAATGATATTCAAAAAATTATTCCTCATCGTTATCCATTTTTACTTGTAGATTGTATTGAAAGCATTAGTGAAGATGGAAAAACAATTGTAGGAAGAAAATGTGTAACAGCTAATGAAATGCAATTTTTAGGACATTTCCCTGAAAAACATGTGATGCCAGGTGTCTTAATTATTGAAGCCTTAGCTCAAACAGGATGTGTTTTATTACTTTCTAAAGAAGAAAATAAAGGAAAGATTGCTTTCTTTGCTGGTATTAATAAAGCACGTTTTAGAAAACAAGTGATTCCAGGTGATGTTTTAACAATGACTGTCACTTTAACAAAAGAAAAAGGTGGTATTTACTTTGCTGCTATTGAAGCAAAGGTTGAAGATGAAATTGCTGTCACTGGAGAAATCATGTGTGCTGTTGGTGAATAATTCAATAGAGAACTGAAACAGAAAGATATCTTGTCTTTCTGTTTTCTTTTTTATGATAGTTATAAAAAGCTATTGGTTATATGATAAAACATATTTCCAATAGCTTTCTTATTATTAATGTTTTTTAAACTTATAGATGATTTTATTAGCATAAGGAATAGAAGAGAGTTCTTCAGGATGATCAGAATAGAAGTAGATAATAATCACAAAATAAACAATAACTCCAATACATACAGAAAGTATTAAAGGAATCAAAACTCTTCTTGTTAAAGCAAACAATCCATAATAAACAATAGCTACAATCACACCCATTAATAGAGAAGCAATAATAGGTAATAGGTAAGTTTTTCTTATGTCTTGTTTGTAATGAGTAATTTTACGTAACATTTTTTGATTGAGATAACAAACTTGTAAACCATAAAAACAATTAGCAATAACCAATGAATATAATCCTAAAGGCGTTAATAAAAGCAGAACAATTGTAATAACGATATGATAGATTAATGCAATGGCTGCATTTTTTAAAGGTGTATTGACTTGCCCTATAGCTTGTAAAATTCCATTAGTTAAAGTCGATAGGCCAAAGAAGACAACACCAGGACTACCAACAGCTAACATAATGGTAGAAATCATAACAGTCTCTTCTTGAGGGAAGAGAATACCAATGATTGGATATGCCAGAACGCTCATTCCTACGGCGGCTGGAATCAAAAGCATCATTGTCACACGAATACCAGAACGGATATGTTCTCTTGTTTCACGATAATTCTTCAATGACCATGATGATGAAATGGCTGGAATAGAAGCCGTAGACATTGCTGAAGCTAAGGCTACAGGAACGTTTTGTAAAACAATATATTGTCCTGAATAAACACCCCACATAGTTGCAGACTGTGGATCAGTACCAATGATAAATGAATAAATATATTGATCAATAACAGTAATCAGATTATAAACACATGTTGCAAAAATAATAGGTGTGACAATATGGATAATCATTTTGAAAATATCTTTATAGGAATCTTCATAATCATCAGGTGTATCTTTGATAATCAGGTGATTATGATTTTTGATATACATGATAAACATGAAAATGAGTCCCACAAGAACACCAACACCAGGACCAACAGCTCCACCAGCTGCACCAGCTGCAGCCATTTCACTGCCACCAGTTTCCATTAATGGACGAACAAATAAATAAGCACAGCCAATCGCAACCACAGCATTAAAGATTTGTTCAATAATTTGAGATACTGATGTATAGAAAGTTGTCTGATGAGCTTGGAAATAGCCTCTAAAGACACCTAATAAACCAGATAAAAAGATAGTTGGACATAAGATTCTAAGTGGTAATACAGAATGCCCTGTAACAAGCACTGGAGCTAATAGGTAAGCAATAATGGCAGCACTTCCCCCAATAATACAAATATAAATAAATGAACATTTTAAAATCTTTTGAACATTATTGTATTGATGTAATGCCAGTTTTTCAGCAATAAGTTTTGAAATGGCAGTTGGAATACTATACGAAGATAAAAGTAAAATAAGAGCATAAATATTATAAGCCATAGAGTAATAACCAATACCTTCGGCAGTAATTAAAGCCGTTAATGGACTTTTATATAAAGCTCCAATAATTCTGACTAATATTCCTGCTATAGCGAGAATAGAAGCCTGTTTAACAATTGAGCGTGACATGGGTAAACCTCACTTTCCAATAATTCTTTGTTTATTATATCATTAATTCGAATAATTGCAAAAAAACTTATGAAATTATACATAAAAAGACTTTTTTGTGGTTTTTACACATTGCTATGACAAAATTTTTGTAAAAAAGGGTAGATATAGATGTGAAAATATAGATAATGATTGTTGAATATATGATTATAGAATGTATTGTATTCTTGGAACAGAACACATAGTCAAGTTCTTTTAAAAATAGCTAAACGATAAGTTGTGATTGGGAGAGTTTTATTATTTGACTATCTATTGATAATGGTCAATTATATAATTAGTTTAAATTTTATGCAGTGGGAAAACAACGTTTCATATTTTAGCAGTTCAATAGAATATGAAACTTTCTTATTATATGTTGAAGTATGCCTTAAAAGTCCAAAAAGTTTATTTTTGAAGAAAGAGAGAATATTGAATTTAAGGGGGCTGTACAGTCTTAAGTTATTGTTATCCTTTAGATCATTATAATAATCAATGAAAAAATAGAAAATGAAAATTCAAATCATCGTTTAAACTATTGTGGGTTTTATGATAGTCGAGAAATGAAGTATATGAGATATAGCTTTAAAAATATTATACAATTGATGGTCATTATAAGAATTTTAAATATCAGGATTATGAGGTTATTTATAAAAAATAGATATAAGGTGAAATGAAAAACTAAATTCCACTTTGTATATTTAAATTCAACTCTTCTTGTGGGAGTTGAATTTCAAATTGCAAAGTGATTTTTTGTATTATAAAAATCACCTTCAGATATTGATTTTTGACACATCAGGTCTTAAAATGAACTTGTAAGAAGCAATTTGACTTGTTTTTGAGAGTATAGTAAAGCCAGGGTCAAATTTTCTGTTTTTTTTGCAAAGCAAAATTCCACCCCTGATGGTCTTGTTTATCTGTACATTATGGGTATCCCTGTGTTTTGTTTATGCTTTATCTTTGAGATAAGAGCGACTGAGTCAGATTGATCTTATCTGGGTCAATATGTTCGATTCCAAAGTAGCTTGCAACTTCTTTGGAAAACAGCAAAGCGAAGACAAAGAGTGGGGTTTTGTCATTCAGCTTTGGACGAGCATACGAATTAATGTGAGACATCATTAAATTGATGTCTTTTTGCGTATAAGGATCAAATGGTTTTCCTTTGGGTGCGATTCTTCTTATAAATTCATGATTGACTTCACAGTCACCTTTTTCAAACGGAGAGCTGGGGTGACAGTAAAACATATATGTTCTTCTGTTTCCATCTTCATCAAATTCAATGGCTTCTGGATTGGAGAACTCAGGTCCGTTATCTGTGAGAATGACAGGGAAAATCTTCATGAACATATCTCTTCCAAGATGGTTGTAAATGTCATTGAATATATCAATGACAGACTGTGCATCATTATATT